>NZ_BAAIHG010000053.1:0-8739 GCF_054655775.1 Candidatus Termitispirillum reticulitermitis
GACGCATGGTTTATACGCAACCCACTAGATAACCCCTCTATTGAATGTGATAATGCCTTCGCACTACTGCTGATACCTCCCTGCACCAACACAGCCGCCGTATTAGTATAAACACTAAATGACATAACCAAGCCTCCCTGCAACTACTAAACAAATAAAAAAAAGCTGATAGAATACCCCCTAAATATATACATAACATATATACATAAAGAACTTCCACCAGCCTGATTCCCTCATAGCTTAACTAAATTGTACGTGAACTATAGCAGAAAAAGGGGAGATTGTCAAGAGAAAAATAGCTCATAATTTCTCTATATTTAAGTTGTATATTATTTTTGTGATATGATACAGGAGGTGTATTTATAATGAGCAGTCACGTATTAGATATTAGGGGTATGACTTGTGCAGCCTGTGCACGGCGGGTGGAGCGCGTGGTCGGCAAGTTAGCAGGTATCGGCAAGGCTAACGTGAACCTTGCTACGGAAAAGTTGTTTATAGAATATAACGATGAGGCGGTTTCTATACCTGCTGTTAAACAAGCCGTTGAAAAGGCGGGCTATAAAGCACTTGACGTGCCGAAGGGTGGCACTAGCGATGAGGATAAAATCAGGAAACAGCGCGAAATAAAAGTGTTACAGCTAAAGCTGGCTATCTCTGCCGTATTTAGCTTGCCGCTTTTATATATTGCTATGGTGCCGATGTTCATCTTCATAAATCTGCCATTTCCTGCGGCTCTCAACCCTATGCAATATCCGTTAATTTATGGGCTGTTGGAGTTTGTTTTAGTTGTTCCTGTTGTTATAGCGGGGTATAGGTTCTATACGGTTGGATTTAAGGCGTTGTTTATGTGTAGCCCTAATATGGACTCGTTGATAGCAGTAGGCACTACGGCGGCACTTGTCTATAGCACGTATAATCTATTTAGGATAATTGGCGGCAACTTTAAGGCTGTGGAATCTTTATACTTTGAGACTGCGGGCGTTATAATCACGTTAATATTATTAGGCAAGTCTTTAGAGGCAATATCTAAAGGACGTACGAGCGATGCTATCAAAAAGCTGATGGGACTTGCACCCAAGGTTGCGCTTGTTATTCAAGACGGTGTAGAGAAAGAAATTCCCATAGAACAGGTGGTTATCGGTGATGTTATAGTGGTAAAACCCGGTTCTAAAATACCTGTAGATGGTGTAGTGTTAGAGGGGCACACTGCTATTGACGAGTCTATGTTGACGGGTGAGTCTATGCCTGTGGACAAAAAGACGGGCGACAACGTATATGCCGCATCAATCAACACCAACGGAACGATTCAGTTTAAGGCTGAGCGAGTAGGCAGTGAAACTGCACTGGCGCAGATTATCAAGCTGGTGGAGGATGCACAAGGCTCAAAAGCTCCCATAGCGCAGCTGGCAGATGTTGTGTCGGGATATTTTGTGCCTATCGTCTGTGCCATAGCTGTTGTTGCTGCTAGTGCGTGGTATTTCGTGGGTGGGCATAGCCTAGAATTTGCGCTCACTATCTTTATATCTATATTAGTTATTGCATGTCCATGTGCGCTGGGGCTTGCAACGCCGACTGCCATTATGGTAGGCACAGGCAAGGGCGCAGAGAACGGCATTTTGATAAAAAGCGGCGAAGCACTGGAAATAGCGCATAAAATAAACACGATAGTATTTGATAAAACGGGCACCATTACTGAAGGGAAGCCAAAAGTGACAGATATATTGACGACTGGCGGACTTGGCGAGCTTGAACTGTTGCAACTTGCCGCATCAGCCGAGAAAAGTTCTGAACACCCGCTAGGGCAGGCTATAGTGGGGGATGCACAGGCTAAAGAATTGACGTTCTTAAAAGTTGACAACTTTGGGGCTATTACTGGACGTGGAATAAGTGGCGTTATAGGCGAGCGAACTATCCTTGCGGGCAATTACAAGCTGATGGCTGAAATGAATATACCATTAGACATTTTAGCGGCAGAGTCTGACAAATTGGCTGATGACGGTAAAACACCGATGTATATAGCGATAGATGGCAAACTTGCGGGCATTATCGCTGTAGCCGATGTGGTGAAACAGAGTAGCCGTGCCGCCATTGCTAGGTTGCACAATATGGGTATTGAAGTGGCGATGATTACTGGTGATAACAAGAAAACTGCCGCTGCAATTGCCCGTCAAGTAGGTATTGATAGGGTGCTTGCTGAGGTGCTACCACAAGATAAATCTAACGAGGTAAGGAAGTTGCAACAGGATGGGCGCAAGGTGGCTATGGTAGGGGATGGTATCAATGATGCGCCAGCACTTGCACAGGCTGACGTAGGTATTGCAATCGGCTCTGGCACTGACGTGGCGATGGAATCGGCAGATATTGTGTTAATGCGTTCAGACTTGGTAGATGTGTCTACTGCGATTGAGCTTAGCAAAAAGACAATTCGTAATATTAAGCAGAATTTGTTCTGGGCGTTCGGATACAACGTGTTGGGCATACCGCTGGCAGCGGGGGTGCTGTATCTATTCGGAGGACCCTTGCTAAACCCTATATTTGCAGCGGCGGCTATGAGTCTAAGCTCCGTATCCGTGCTGACAAATGCACTTAGATTAAAAAGGTTTAAGCCTACTCAATAAAACGAACTCCCCCTGCCATACAGCAGGGGGAGTCGTGTTGGAGTCTATTATGAAGTGAGTGTTTGCTGTTATGTGCTAGCTTGCAAGGTATTCCCTTAAATCTTTCGTTACCGCCTTTTTCCTTAGTTTATTTAGCGCACGTGCCTCTAGCTGGCGAACACGTTCTCTGCTGACGCCTAAAACTCTGCCTAAATCTTCAAGCGTGTATTCCTTATCATCGTTAAACCCGTAGCGTAGCATTATTATCTTAGCTTCGCGCTCGTCAAGGTCGCCGAGCATATCGTTCACGGCGCGCTCTACATCAGCAGTAATAACAATATCTTCCACATTGGAATTTTCTGCTTCTAATTCATCGCCATAAGTCCTAGTTTTGCTGTCTTTAATAGGTGCAGACAGCGAAAGTGCTGGTCTGGATGCGCGCAGTATATCTGTCACCTCGCTACCGTGCATGTTCAGCTCATTTGCGATTTCATCTAAAGCAGGCGTTCTGCCATGCTTAACTGACAACATATTGCTAGTTCGGTTTATCTTAAACAAGTTGCTAACTTGTTTTATGGGCAAACGGACGTTGCCCGCTTGTTCAGCTACCCCTTGCATTATATATTGGCGTATCCACCACACGGCATAAGATATAAACTTTACGCCCCTAAGCGGGTCAAATCTATGTGCAGCTTCCATTAAGCCTAAATTGCCGTAACCTATAAGTTCATGCATCGGCAACCCAGAGCCTCTAAATTTATAGGCTATTGACACTACAAACTTTAGGTTGGCACTAATAAGTTTTTTCAGTGCCTCGTCATCTCCGTTTTGTATTTTCAATCCCAACTCCCGTTCTTCACCCTTAGTCAGGGGTCTGTTGGCTGATATGTGTTTCATATAGAATGCTAAATCGTTGCTTGAAAACGTCTGCTCGCTACTATCGCTGATATTCTCACTAGTGTTAGCGTTCTGCCCCAAGCTATCGTTCAGCTCCAAGTTGTCTAATCGTTCATCTAGTGCATTACGTTCTTGTAGCATAATTTTGCCTCCACCTGCAAGACAAGCGGCAGGTAAAAAAGTTCAGATATTTTTTAACAGCTTGTCATTACCCCCTCTGTATAGGCATGTGCAGAGGGGATAAAAAAGGGGAGGGGAGGGGGGGCTTATTGTATGGCTGTTAGGAAACGTTCAGTCTCTTTGCGTCTGTTTTCAGCCTTTGTGATTGGTCGTCCGACCACGATAAAATCTGCTCCGTTTGTTAGTGCCTGTTGAGGCGTGACTATCCGTGCTTGGTCATCGGTGCTGTTGTCAGCAAAACGAACACCCGGACAAACGCATAACAAATCACAGTATCTAGTCTTTACGCTAGCCACCTCTAGCCCAGAGCAGATAATGCCGTCAAGTCCGCTACCTTTTGCTATGTCAGCGCGGCTAGCAACCAATTTTGTTGTCTCGTTAGGCGTGCTAGGCTCACTTGTCAGAACGCTTACCCCCATAATCAGCGGGGCGACTTCGCTATGCCGCTTGGCGAATTCCGCTCCTGTCAGTGCCGCCACCCTGCACATCTCCTGTCCGCCTGATATATGTATTGTCAGCATTTGAACGTTCAACTCACAGGCGGACAGAACTGCCCCCCTGACAGTATTCGGTATATCGTGAAATTTTAGGTCTAAAAACACATTTATATCGCGTGTTCGCAATTCCCTTACCAGTGCGGGACCCTCTGAGGTGAATAGCTCTAATCCTACCTTGAACCACACAGGCAAGCCCGCCAGCTCGTCAGCTAGTTTAATCGCCTCTTTGCCCGTCTGAAAGTCTGCCGCAACGATTAGTTTCATTAAACACCGCCGTGAGTTTTAGACCATTCAACTGGTGCTGCTAAAAAGCTCTCCACCTCACTCATTATTTTAGGCGCAAAATGCCCGCTTGCTTTTGCCACCGCTAACACATCTTGCCACGTGGTCAAATAGTGCAACTGAACGCCTAAATCGCTCAATATTTTGCTACTTTCGGGGAATATGTTATAGAAAAATACCACAAAGCAATGTTCTACTACAGACCCTGACGAGCGAATAGCATTACAGAAACCAACCTTGCTACCGCCGTCAGTAGCTAAATCCTCAACTAATAGCGTTCTGGCAGCTTCTATGACATTGCCCTCTATCTGCGCATTGCGACCGAAACCTTTGGGTTTCTTACGTATATACTGCATCGGCAACATTAGCCTGTCAGACAGCCAAGCGGCGAATGGAATACCGGCAGTCTCTCCGCCAGCCACAACGTCTATAGACTCATAGCCTACCTCACGGTATATGGTTTCAGCGGCAAAGTCCATTAAAGTTTGTCTTAAACGCGGGTATGATATAAGTTTCCTGCAATCAATATACACAGGGCTTGCCTTGCCTGATGTCAGAATAAACGGCTTCTCATCGTAAAAGTGAACAGCCTCCACCTCTAACAGCATTTTAGCCGTCTGGCTAGCAATAGATTCTTTAGATGTATTCATTACTCCCCGTCCCCCACGCTCTACACATACCCCTATAGCCCGCTCCATCGCACCAGATAAAGCTGCCTTGTCCTCGCCGTTAACTCTAAAAAGTTATGGGTTTCTCCTCGTTTGGCATAACCTAAGTAATATAATAAAAAAGGGAAATAGTCAAGTTTTCCTCCTCCTTTTGGGGGAGACTATACAACTTGGGAGCGGTAAATATCAGGGGAAGCAAAAGAGTTTTTCTCTGTAATGCCACAGTTAAAATGCCCCTATTTAGGTGTTAAAGGTATGCTGTTTTCCGTTGTAGAATATAGTGAATGATTTATCAATGAATTCGCGGACGAGAACTTTGTTAACTCTAGGGGCGTGAACAGACTTGGAGGGTATTTGAAAGAAGTGTCCGTTTTTTTTTGTATAGTCCAGTCATTACGCAGTTTAGCCGAACTTTCCAGATAGCAGTAGTCTTTGAGTTGCGCTTTAGCTGGTAGTTGGCGGTGGGCGTCAGGCACTGTTTCTTTGGGTATAGATAGCTTTCTGTTATGAAGTTCAAGGTAGTCTGGTAATGTTAATAAAGATGTATATATAAATGTTGTGGATGGTTCTATGCGAAACTCAGTTGGAGCGGGCTATCCCGCCCAGACGCGCAGTGCTATAGGCAGGCTTGATACGGCAGGGCTAGAGTTAAACGATATATCAATAGGCAGTGCAGCACAAGCGAGGGTTGCTTATGCTCGGATTACTGATGCTATTGCTCGTGTGCGCAGTATGGGACGCAAGGCTAGCATGGGCAAGTCGTCAATGGACACGCTCAACGCCTTTAACAAAACAGCCGAAGAAGAAACGCAACTATCAATAACTAGCTTATGGAAGTGGGGATAATTTCTCACCTGTATCTATTCTATGCCTTTTCTAGCTTTATCTCCGTATCACAAAGACGAGCAATGTTTGGAGCATGTGTTACTATTATAACAGCGACCGATGGGGCTTTTAGGCTGAATAACAACTCTTGCACCACCTCGCTTGCCGCACGGTCAAGGTTGCCAGTTGGCTCATCGGCTAGTATCAGCGAGGGTTCATTCATTATTGCTCGCGCAACAGCTACACGTTGCTGCTCTCCGCCTGATAGTTCTTTTGGGTAGTGAGCTAGCCTATCTTGTAAGCCAATACGGACGAGCAATTCCTCCGCTCGCCGGTGCGCAACGTCTGTCGGTTTGCCAGCAAGCAGTGCAGGCATAGTCACATTTTCTAGTGCGCTGAAATCGTCTAGCAGATAGTGAAACTGAAAGATGAAACCTATATTTTTATTTCTATACTTATCAAGGGCTGGTCCGTTCATAGCATAAACATCGTCTCCGTTGAACAGCACCTTGCCTGATGTAGGCATGTCAAGCCCGCCGATGATGTGTAGCAGGGTTGACTTTCCAGCACCCGATTGCCCTGTCACGGCATGAACTTTGCCCGCTTCAATATTAAGCGACAGGTCGTTCAGCACCGTAAGCATCCCCGCTGGTGTCTCAAACGATTTAGTTATATTAGATAGTTTTATCATCAGATAGCCTCATTCATTCCTGATAGCCTCTATCGGGCTTGTTCTAGCTGTAAGTCTTGCGGGCAGTATTGATGCTAAAAATGTAATTAGCACAGCACAGATAGTCACCGCAATAAACACTGCAGGCGATAGCCTGATAGGGATAGTGTCAGAAAAGTAAATTTCCCTAGGCAAATCAACAATTCTAAAGTTTTGTAATATAAAGCTGATAATAATAGCGAGCAAGTTGCCTAAAATAGTGCCTAACAGTCCGATATATGCCCCTTGTCTAATAAATATACCAACGATAAAGCTCTCTGATGCACCCATAGCGCGCATAATAGCTATCTCTTTGCGTTTGTCCTTCACCGTAACGGTTATCATACTGACTATCGTGAACGAGGCTACTATTATAATGAGTGTTAGTATTACAAATAGGGCGTATTGTTCCAGTTTAAGCGAAGCAAACAGGTTTGCATTCATACTCATCCAATCACGCGCCCAGAATTTCTTGCCTACGGGTGCATCTATAATCTCGTCATTAAGTTTATCTTGTATGCTGACCGCTAGTTCGTTCGCTTTGTCTGAATTGGCTACATATACGGTGATAGCGTTTATGGTATCCCCTGTGGCAAAAAACTCTTGCGCTCGTTCTAAATTAGCATACACAAGTGTGCGGTTGTGCTCGTATAGCCCCGTATCAAAAAAGCCTATATAGCGAAATAAGCGCATTTTAGGCATCATACCGAATGCTCCGCGCGTCATGGCAGGGCTGACGATAGTTATATCTTCCCCGATAGCCACGCCCATAGAGAAAGCTACCTCTTTACCTAATAAAATACTCGGTTTATCGTCAGGGGTGTTTTTATGTAAATCTTTAAGAGTGCCCGAAACAATAATCTTATCTAACCCGCTTGCATCACTGGCGTCTATACCGCGCACCATAACGCCCGATACGTTGCGGTCATTAGCTAGCATTGCAGGGGCTAATATCAGTGGCGAGGCAGACGTTACGTCCGGCAGCTTTTTAACTAGCTCCACCCACTGCTGCCAGTCGTCAATGGGGGTCGCATCCATTTTGTATATTATTATATGTGGGTTTGCACCTAAAAATTTCTTTTTGAGATTGTCAGTGAAACCATCCATAACGCTGATTACAACTATAAGCGAGGCTACCCCCAGCATAACGCCGATAGTAGAAGTGACAGATAGGAACGACAGCAGCCTGTTGTGCTTGCGTGCCAACAAAAAGCGTTTAGCAAAGATATTTACAAGGCTATGACTCATAAAAACAATATAGCACAGATTATTTCAGCTTGCAATTCTTTATAAAATATTATATGCTCGTGGCTTATGAGGCGGTTTCTTTTTGCTCTGCTATTCCTGTTATGTGCCCGCATTGTCATAATATCCATATTTGCCGTCTGTAGCAAAATAGTAAGCCCTGTGCTCTTTGCCACGCGTGGAAAAATTAGCTGATAAAATCCTGCCGTATCCTATAAACTTGCCATTTACAAAACGCTTCTCAACCAAAGCCTCAAAGCTGTCACCTGGGTGTATATCCTTAAAAAAGTCAAACTCCCATTCGTATATTCGGGCAAGCTGGGCGGCAAGCTCTTCTGTCTCTCCAAGCTCTTTAACGGTAGTAAATAGATTAGCATATATGATGCCTGAAACCATTGTCGTTAAAATATCAGTTTCATATTCTATAACAGCAACATGCGGAGCAGCGTTTTCTTTAGTGATACGGACAGCCTTATTAGTGCCAAGCGGGAGCAGATAATAATCACGTCCGACCTCAACCTCCGTACCAGCGCGCAACACAAAAGAACCAAGTTTAGCCTTAAGCTCGCTATATATCTGTGCAGACTCCTGCTGGGTAAATGTATTGGCAAGCACGGCGGATAGCGTATCGCCCGATTGAACGACATATATATCGGCATAAGACGTGCGGGCACATAACAGGAATAGCAGAGCAAAAAGAAACCGCCTCATAAGCCACGACATCGGCTCTATCGCCCTGCCAACCTGCTCCATTAGCCCCTTTGTGAGTGTCTCAACCGTTGCATTACTAGCTAACCCTAATATTATATCCTCTACACGTTTTAGGTGTGCTAAATACA
>NZ_BAAIHG010000054.1:0-8553 GCF_054655775.1 Candidatus Termitispirillum reticulitermitis
CTGCAACTACTAAACAAATAAAAAAAAGCTGATAGAATAGCCCTAAATATATACATAACATATATACATAAAGAACTTCCACCAGCCTGATTCCCTCATAGCTTAACTAAATTGTGCGTGAACTATAGCAGAAAAAGGGGAGATTGTCAAGAGAAAAGTTATTAAATGCTAGCGGTATTCACTTGAGGCGATTAAAAGTTTTCTCGTCAGCTGATAAGCAAAAGCTATGCTGATATTGCTAATGGCTTGGGAGCACCTAACTAATAACTTTTTTTAATTTTTCTCTTGATTTTTTATAATAAGTGTATAAAATTAGCACTCACAATGTTGAAGTGCTAGTGATGAAAAACTAGCAAAAAATATTTTATACGGAGGGGATAGAGTATGGCGAAGATTCAGCCATTGCAAGACCGCGTTATCGTGGAACGCTTTGAAAGCGAGGAAAAGACAGCGTCAGGTATTATCATACCAGATTCCGCTAAGGAAAAGCCTATGGAAGGCAAGATTGTGTCTGTCGGCACAGGCAAGGTGTTAGATAACGGCAACGTTGTCAAGCTTGCTGTTAAAGAGGGTGACAAGGTGCTGTTTGGCAAATACGCAGGGACTGAGATAAAGATAGACAACAAAGATTATCTCATTATGCGTGAAGACGACATTCTTGGTATTATAAGGTAAGAGGGGGTTATTAAATTATGGCTAAGAACATTACTTTCAGCGATGATGCCCGTCAGGTAATCCTGCGTGGCGTTGACAAACTAGCCGACACTGTCAAGGTGACTATGGGTCCTAAGGGGCGTAATGTAGTTATTGAGAAGAAGTTCGGCTCTCCGCTCATTACAAAGGACGGCGTGACCGTTGCTAAGGAAATTGAGCTAAAAGACCCGTTGGAAAACATCGGCGCACAAATGGTTAAAGAGGTTGCCTCTAAGACTAGCGACACCGCAGGTGACGGCACTACCACTGCAACGGTGCTCGCACAGGCAATCTACCGTGAGGGTATAAAGAACGTTGTTGCTGGTGCTAGCCCAATGGAGGTTAAGCGTGGTATAGACAAAGCCGTTGAAAAGGTTATTGGAGAATTAAAGAGCATATCTAAACCTATACAAGGCAAGAAAGAAATTGCCCAAGTAGGCGCAATCTCTGCCAATAACGACCAAGAAATTGGTGCTATTATAGCTGATGCTATGGATAAGGTCGGCAAAGACGGCGTTATTACGATAGAAGAGAACAAATCTACTGAAACCGCCCTTGACGTAGTTGAAGGGATGCAGTTTGACAGGGGCTATTTGTCCCCATACTTCGTGACTAACCAAGACACTATGCAGGCTTCATTAGAAAAGGCTTACGTGTTAATTCACGAGAAGAAAATCTCTAATATGAAGGAAATCCTGCCTATACTAGAGCAAATTGTTAAACAAGGCAGTCCATTCCTGATAATAGCTGAAGACATTGAGGGTGAGGCACTTGCTACACTAGTGCTGAATAAGTTGCGCGGCACACTGAACTGCGTTGCTGTAAAAGCACCCGGTTTCGGCGACCGTCGCAAAGAAATGTTGAAAGATATTGCAGTGCTGACAGGCGGGCAGGTTATCAGCGACGACATAGGCGTAAAGCTTGACTCTATCACCATTGCTGATTTAGGGCAGGTAAAAAAAGTTGTTGTTGATAAGGACAATACTACGCTAGTAGAGGGCGCAGGCAAGACGGCTGATATAAAGGCGCGTGTGGCTCAACTGCGCAAGCAGATAGATGATACCACCAGCGACTACGACCGCGAAAAGTTGCAAGAACGCCTTGCTAAGCTTGTTGGCGGCGTAGCTGTTATAAAGGTAGGTGCTGCCACTGAAACTGAAATGAAAGAGAAGAAAGCCCGTGTTGAAGATGCGTTGAATGCTACTAAGGCTGCTGTTGAAGAGGGGATAGTTCCCGGCGGTGGCGTAGCATTGATACGTGCTATGGGTGCATTGAAAGGGTTCAAGGTCGGCAAGGAGCAACAAATCGGTGTAGATATAATCCGCAAGGCGTTAGAGTACCCATTGCGTCAGATTGCTGAAAATGCTGGCGTGGAAGGCTCTATCGTTGTGAATAAAGTTCGTGATGCTAGGACGCTGGCTTTTGGGTTCAATGCCGCAACTGAAACGTATGAAGATATGATACAAGCAGGCGTAATAGACCCAACTAAGGTTGCGCGCTATGCACTGCAAAATGCTGCATCGGTAGCGGGTTTAATGCTAACTACTGAGGCGGTAATAACGGATATTCCTGAAAAGAAAGAGACGCCTATGCCCGGTGGCGGAATGGGCGGAATGGACGGAATGGGGATGATGTAAAAAGAGTTTGAGTTTGTGCTAAGGAGGGCATTATCACATGGATGTGATGGTGTACCTCCCGTCCTTGCTTACTGTCCGCACCTATCGGGCATACTGACCAGACATTCTAAAAATTGTTGCTGAAAGTCGCTATGAACTAGCGATGTAATGTGTCCAGAATAGTTTAACATCCAAAGTTTAGCACGCTTGCCCCCCGCCTTTGCCAGTTTCTCGCTATGGTTGCTCCTGACAACCCTGTCGCCTATGTTATGTATATGTATGAGGGGGATATTTTCGGGTATCCGCCCATATAGTGTAATAGGGCTATATTTGTCATCAAAAAACCAGCTGATTGGATACTGGAATGCCCATGAAAAGAGATATTTGTCAGCGGTTTCCCGTGCCACCACCCGCCAAGATGAGAATGCACTGTCGGTTATCACCGCTTTAATACGAGCCTGCTGTGTGGTAAGTGCCGCCAAGTCTATGGCAAGCGCACCCCCCATACTCTGCCCTAATATATAGACCTTCTCATCAGCAGGCACGGCACGGAGCATAAAGTCAAATGCGGCAAGACTGTCATCCACAACGCCCTTTATATCGGGAGCACCTTGCGATATGCCATAGCCTCTGTAGTCAAAGGTGAACAGCCTATAGCCCGCTTTTACTAGCCATAACATTGCAGGGGTTTGGCTACTCACGTTGCCACCGTTGCCGTGCAGGTAAAGTATATAGCCCTTAGGTTTCTCTTTTGGGGAGAAGAACCAGCCGTGTAGCGTGGTAGAATTATCTTTGCTGATAAAAGCTGTGTCTACTGGAGCAGACATTATTAGTGCGGGGTAGTAATAGAGCGTTTTATCAGGATAGAAAAACAAACTTTCACAGCCCGTAAGTGCTACGAATAGTGTTGCGGTGAACAATAATGCTAGGATGTGCCGCATTTTATATCAAAAAATATCCTATCAGCTATGTTGCGACTGGTTAGGACGCAGTCTGACATGCTTACCCCGCCGAATGAATTTCCACCGATGTATAGCCCCGCAAGTGCTCCTGCGATATTATTAACGGCAGTTTTTGTAGTATTATGCCATATATCATATTGTGGCAGAGCGTATTCTGTCCTAAACGAGCTGATAAACTCAGGCTGTCCACTCACGCCGAGTGCAGGCTTAACTTGTTCATAAATAGTGGACTGCAGCTCTTCATCACTGAGACTGAATGCTTGCCTATTCCTAGTGCCTACGGCAATTACAGTGACCAGTGCTTTGCCCTCAGGTGCTCTGCCCGCAAAGAGTGCAGAGTTAAAGAGTGTCCCTAGCACAATCCGCCCATCTTTTGGTGCTGCTAGATAACCGAATGCATCCAGCGGATGTGCAAGCTGCAACTCATCAAAACCCATGCCACACACAAACACTGGCGCAAAGGCAATCTTGCTAAGCTGCTGAGACATCTCTTTTGATAGCTCACTCGTTATAGCAGCCATATCATTAGCATTACAACAGATAGCGAGCATATCAAAGTTTTGCTTGCCGTCAGGTGTGGTTACGGTGTAGCCGCCAGATTTTACCGATGAGATAGTCTCTATAGGCGTTTTATAACGAAGTGAAACCCCGCTACACTTATCGGCAAGTGCGCTGACAAGCCCGTTCATACCACGTTTGCTAGATATCAGCTCGTAGTGTTTGTGCGTTTGAGCTCGCGTGCATCCATCAGAACTGCTAATTGCTGAAAACATCTTAGCGAGCATACCGCGCACAAGACTGCCATACTGCTTTTCTAGCTCATATAGATGCGGGAATGCCGCTCTAATGCTAAGTTCGTGAGCATTACCTGCATAGATACCGCCTACTAGTGTTGATATAAGGTTCTGTGCTGCGTACTTGCCAAGCCTACGTTCAGCAAACTGAAACACCGATTCCTCGTTGCCCTCATCATTTGTTTTGTTGGCAAGAATAAAGGGTTCTAATAACATCCTCAACTTGCCACTAAAGGGCAGGAGCGGGGTAGTGATGGCTGATAACAATCCTTGCGGGGCAAGCAAAAGTTCATCTTCTAGCTGTATATAGCGGCGGGCAGTCGCGGGCGAGCTGTATAATAATTCATCTTCAAGCCCAGCCGAAACGAATAGCTCCCTAAAATGTTCTCTGTTGTTCAGAACGCCTGTAGGACCAGACTCCACAAGATAACCGTCCGTCAATGAACTTCTAATACAACCGCCACAGGAATTGTTTCTGTCAAAGATAGTTATGTCAATATCAATACCATATTTCTTGTAGGCTGATAGGTAGTAGGCTAGCGAAACTCCACTAATGCCAGCACCTATGATAGCTATACTCTTGGTTTTCACTTATTACTCCGGTACACCTATAGACTGTAAGAAAGTTATAACATTGGTATGCTTATTTTGTCTAGCATAGGCAAGAGCACCATTGCCGCTGTTATCCTTTGCCGTGTAGTCTGCACCCCTCGCTATTAGTTCCTGTACTGCAATGAGGTTGCCGTATTGGGCGGCATATATCAGCGCAGTGCGCCCAGAGTTATCTTTAACGTTCACACTCGGATTTTTACCTAAAATTAATTTTAGGTTAGATATATTGCCATTCATAGCGGCAGACATCAGCGGAGTTTCACCGTTGTTATCAGCGACATTGACGTTAGCTCCCCTTGACACAGTGGCAGAGGCTATAGCTGGTCTGCCATTCTCCAGTGATAATATTAGTGCACTCTTGCCGTCTTTGGCGCGCAAGTTCGGGTCAGCTCCGCTATTCAGAAGCACTCTAGCACCAGCATCAAACGATGCCGCCGCACTATGCATCAGCGCAGTGTAGCCTGAACTATCTTGTATATCCAGTTTAGCACCTTTATCTACAAGTGCCTTTATCACATCAGGGTTGCGTGCACGCGAGGCATACATCAGTGCGGTGGTGCCTGTATCATCTTTAGCGTCTATTTCTACGCTGTTGATTGCAGCATTCAGCGCACCTACGTTACCCTTGCGAGCAGCGAGCATTAGTGGATTGTTGCCTATGTTACTGTTGGCAGTCTTAACATTAGCACTATTAGTGGCGTTAGCAGTGTTAGCAGTGTTAGCGGTTTGAATGTTGTTCGCTGGAACATTGGCGTTAGCACTATTTGTAGCCGTATTAGCTGTTTGGGTATTGCTTGTTAGAGCATTAGTATTAGCCGCAGTATTAGCCGCTGGGACATTGCCTGTTTGAACGCCACTAACGTTAGCACTACCTACATTGCCAGTTTGAGTCGGTGTTGTGGGGCTGGTATTCTGAAAAACGTAACCACCACCGCCTATCTGTGCTGTAGCTACGCCACTGCCATTAGCAGCAGTATTGCCTGTAGCGCCGTCTGCACTGCCATTGCCAGCTTGTATTATGACCTTCGTAAATCCCGGAATTCTAATGATGTTCTTTTGATATAACACCACAAGAGTAGCAATACCCGCGATGACGGTGACCACCACCGCTATCACGCGCAGGAGCTTGCTAGTATTCTTTACTCTTTCAGATATTTTCATAGGCATCTAAACATCTCCAAAAACGTCATCAGCGACGTGGATTCTAACCTAATTTATTTAATATTGTCAATAGCCGTCATTAAACTCTTAATCGCAGTCAAATAGCTTTTTTAGCTCGTTCACATCGCTAGTTTGCCCTAACGCTAGGGCAAGTTTTATACGTGCTTTCTGTCCATTTAATTCCCCAGCTGGGATAACGCCCGCATCTACAAGTTGCACCATCCCGCCTGTGTAGGCGTAAATCGGTAGCACTCTGCCACCGAGACAGCGAGTTGTTACTACCACAGGGATGCCCGCAGCTATGGCTTTCTTTATTCCTGCAAACGCCGCAGGATTGCTATTGCCTCTGCCCACAGCTTCTACAACAAGCCCCTTCGCTCCCTTTTCAGCCAAACAATTAAAGAAAAAATCGGTAATGCCGAGGTGCAGCTTGATAATGTGTACGTCTTCCTCTATATATTCTGAATGAATTTTTGTGTGTTTTAGATTTTTGCGTTTTATAATTACCTTGTCAGGCTCAAGGATGCCAACTGGTCCCCAGAATGGAGATGCAAATGTAGCGATATTACCCGAATGTGTCTTTGTGACGTCCCTTGCGGCGTGAATCTGGTCGTTCATCACAACCAAAGCACCAAGTCCCACTGCATCGGGGCAACTGGCTGTCCGCACAGCCCCTAAAATATTCACAGGTCCGTCAGGACTAATCTCTGCAGCATTGCGCATAGCCGCCGTTAGACAGATAGGTTTTTCACTGTCAACGTATAAATCTAAGAAATATGCCGTCTCTTCAATGGTATCAGTGCCATGCGTTACCACAGCCCCTAATACATCTGAAGACTTAAAGGCATCTGTTATAGTATCGCCCAGTTTTTTTAGGTAGGTAAAGTTTAGGTGTCCGCTCGGCACATTTGAGACCTCTTGCAACTCAACATCGCAAACAGAGGCAAGGGGAGGGATAGCAGCAAGAAGTTCTGCGCCTGATACGGCGGGCACAGAGCCACCAGCCGATTCATCATAACGCATAGCTATAGTGCCACCTGTTGTGAAAACTATGACCTTCCCGTTCATATTAGACACCTCCGAGTCAATAATTCAGATAATACTATACATTGGTATAAATAGCAAATAGTCTATTGACAACTGTGCGATATGGTGGCAATATAGCATATAGATGTTCTATTGCCCCTAAGGAGAGTGAGAACAATGTTTGAACGAACTATGGCTAAGGCGATAACTGATGCATCGCGTGGATTTGCGGTGGTGTTGTTGACAGGTCAGCGTCAAGTCGGTAAATCTACTCTGTTGTGTGGTATGTTGGATTCTAAAAAGAACTATGTTTCGCTTGATAACTTTGCTGATAGGCAGCTTGCCAAAACTAATCCAGAGGGGTTTTTGCAAAAATATTCCCCGCCCGTTATCATTGACGAGGTGCAATATGCGCCCGAATTGTTCACTTACATTAAGATATGGGTTGATGAGAATAAGTTTGCAGCATTAAAGGGTGAGGGCGACAAACCACGCGGTGCATTTTGGCTCACTGGTTCGCAAAAATATACGCTGATGAAAAATGTGCAGGAATCTATGGCGGGGCGAGTTGCTATCCTAGAAATGTTAGGTTTTTCGTATAAGGAGATTATCGGCAAGCCGACACAATACCCTCCCTTTGTGCCGTCAATGGCTCTAATAAAACGCAAATCTATATCAAAACCGCTCACTACATTACAAGTCTTTGAGCATATATGGAAAGGGAGCTTTCCAGAGCTTATTGCGGACGAACAGCTCCCGCGCAAACGCTTTTATGATAGCTACATTCAGACTTACATCACCCGTGATGTGAAAGATTTTTACAATATAGATAATGAACTTGCATTTTATAATCTGCTTGTAGCTGTTGCCGCACGGACAGGGGAGTTGCTGAACTATGACAACCTCGCAACAACAGCCCGCATAGACAAACGCACCTGTAAATTGTGGTTAGAAATCTTGGAGCGTTCGGGCATAATATACCTGTTGCAACCATACTCTGGCAATATAAACAAGCGGTTGATTAAAACGCCTAAGGTGTATTTTATGGACACTGGGCTTGCGGCGTATCTGACTAATTGGCATACGCCTGACAGCCTTATGACTGGTGCGCAAAGCGGTCATTTTCTTGAAACTTATATATTCGGTGAAATATTAAAAAGCTACCTCCATAACGGCGAAAAGCCTGCTATTTACTTCTATCGCAACAGCAAAAAGAAAAAGCGGGAGATTGATTTCATCTTGGAACACGATAATGTGCTCCACCCGATAGAGGTTAAACAGACAAATATTCCAACAAGCAGAGATGCAGGAAACTTTACCCTGCTTGCTGATGAGAATAAACCGATTGGCACAGGGGCAGTTATATGTATGACCAATAAAATTATCCCCATTGAGAACCTTGATGCTATTAGTTTCCCCGTATGGGAAATATAACCCCCTTTATCAGCAATAATTGTATAGTTGCCATAAAAGCTCTTGACGACTAGCTTTTTTCATCATATTATCAAGTTATGTCAAGTGGCAAAACCAACAGGGAATACAAAGATAGTGTTTTTACAAAGCTATTCTCTGAAAAAGAGAAGCTCGTTGAGCTATACAATGCCATTGCTGGTGCCAGCTATGAAGTATCAGATGGTATTGTAATAAATACACTAGAGAACGTCTTGTTTAAGGGTAGGCGAAACGATA
>NZ_BAAIHG010000055.1:0-8449 GCF_054655775.1 Candidatus Termitispirillum reticulitermitis
ACAAAAAACAGACTTTACTGATAAAAAGGGAGTCTTGTTGGAACTTCAAGCCAGTGGCACTAAAGCACTCTATCGCAACCTATATTTCTATTATCAGGTATTGACGAGAGGCGGTTTATTAGCTCTTGACGAATTTGACACCAATCTGCATCCAGACTTATTGTTGCCATTATTAACTTTATTTGACGATAAAAGCCTTTATTGCATTTGTCTTGCCAGATGCATTAGCCCCCTTTAGGCAAATGAGATTAGCAACTCCTGAATCATTTGTGAAATCTATCTCCATCCATTCACGGAAACAAAAGAAGTTTTTCACGCCAAATCTTAATAACATAAATATAACTCTCCCAATTTTACTATGAAATAAGTACACATAGTTTAGTATAAACAATGCTCGTCTATCTGTCAATACCATTTTAGCAAGCAAAACAAGCCACCCCGTCCGCCAACACGGGCTTTTCCCGTCTGCACCTGTCCATTGCATTTGGGCAGCGTTCACAAAATATACATCTGTTAGCATAGTCAGCAGTATTTTTAGCCATGCGCCCCGCAATAGTCGCCAACGGTTCTCCCCGCTTGGCTAGGCTAGGCACGCATTCTTTGAGTGCTTTAGTGTATGGGTGGCGAACATCCCCCCGTGCCAGCCTCTCTTTATCAATGACTTCTACAATCTCCCCCGCTGTCATTACGATAACCCTGTCAGCAATTCGCTCCACAAGTGCTATATTGTGCGATATGAATAACATAGCTAATTTTCTCTTATACCTCAAGTCCATAAGTAGCTTGATAATCTGTGCTTGGATGATTACATCCAGCGCAGTCGTTGGCTCATCTGCAAGCAATAGTCGCGGAGATGCTGCAAGGGCTAACGCTATCATTACACGTTGGTTCATACCGCCTGATAGTTGGTGCGGATACGAATTCAGTCGCTCTGCGGGGTAGTCTATACCCATCTCCGCCAGCAAAGTTGTTGCCGCTTTGCGCGCATTAGTTTTATTGTCAGCTAACTTATGCAATAGTAGCGTCTCCATCATCTGCTCCCCTATTGTAAATACTGGATTTAATGCCATAGTCGGGTGCTGAAATATCATAGAAATTTTGACATCGCTTGTCACTAGTTCATCATAGCTTATTTTCACAGCAGACGGAGTCAAGCCCATAATGGCACGGGCAGCCATACTCTTGCCAGCACCAGACTCCCCCAGCATGCCGACTATCTCATTGCTAGATACATCAAATGATATATTTCGCAGTATGTGAACCCTGTCAGCGTCAGTGCCACCGACACAAGCGTTTAAGTTACGAACTCTCAGCATTACGCACCTTTGCCAGTGATATTTGCTGATAGCTCACCCCCGCGCATACGGATAGTCAGCTCGTCCCCTATTGACACCTCATCAGCCCCAGTTATGAACCGCTCACCACACATCACCATCGCAAAGCCACGTTCCAGCACCCTATCTGGAGCTAATGAATTGAGTCTCCCTGTGAGTACGTCCAGCTTGCCACTACAAGCTGTCAGCAGAATATTCACAGCACTTTCAAGTCGCCCTGTCAATGATTTTAGTCTCATCATATCCAGTTGTAGCTTATGCCTAGGTCCTGCAGCCGTCAAACGTGTAGTTAGGTTATCTAACCGCAATGTCCAGCTTGTTAGCATGTTATTGAGCTTGCTGGAAATCAACCCATAATAGGCATCTACAAACTGAAATGCTGTCTTATAGCTACCTGTGAGCAGCTCTGCCGATGCAGTTGGAGTTGCAACGCGCCTATCCGCTACCATATCGCATATAGTCCAATCCTGCTCATGCCCTATTGCCGATATTGTTGGGACTTGCGAATGTTTAAGTGCTCTCGCAATAGATTCATCATTAAATAGCGACAAGTCTTCAAGCGAGCCACCACCGCGCGTAAGCACCAACACATTATAATCAGCCGTGCACCTGCCCGCCCGCTCTATCGCCTGCACTACCAGTGCTGCCACATCTTTACCTTGAACGGGGATTGCCCACACGTCTACATTAAACGGCAGTTTGGGCGTGCCCGTTCCTAGAAAATCGCCAGCTGTCTTTAAGAAATCCCCTATTGCAGCCCCTTTCGGCGATGTTAATAGGGCTATTTTATGCGGATATTGCGGGATAGCTCGCTTAGTCGCAGCGTCAAAGTAGCCCAATGCTTCAAGTTTTCGTTTGGTTTCCTCAAACTTTCTATAGAAGTCGCCAGTGTCATCATATATAATCCGCTCAACCAGCACTTGATATTCGCCGCCCGCATCGTATAGGGTGAGTTTGCCTATTATGCGCACCTTGTCGCCAACTTTCGGAATAAAGCTGTCTTGTCTGATAACGTATTTGAAGTAGACCGCCTTTACCAACGCTCCAGCGTCCTTTAGCGACAAATAGTAATGTCCGCTGGAAGAGTGAGATATGCCTGCAACCTCCCCCAGCACCATCATTTTGGCAGGCAATGCCTGTGTGAGTGCGCCTTTGATAAGTTTTGTAAGCTCCGATATGGTAAACTGTTGCATTACTCGCGCTTCTTTATATACTGGTGCTCGTCACTTTTCTGTAAGCCCAGTTCGCGGCGGATAACGTATTCAAGGTATTCATTGTTAGTTGTTGCCAGCTCCAATTCGCGCTCCAGATAAGCAATTCTATCGGTCATCTCCGCAATGCGCGCTTCATACTTACGGTGTGTTTCTGTCATACGCGCATATTTTAAGATGCCGTTGTTGCCGAACACCATATAGCACACAAGCACAATAATCACCGCCGTGTAGAACAGCGTCAGTTTAGCACTCATACCGTTAGAATAGCTTCAGGACGGCAGTGCTTGTCTGCCTAGCAACGTCCGCAAGCAGATAACTGCATGCAAGTTTCAGATAGCCTTGATTTGTGCGAACCATATATTACCTCACTTTAGTATGGTTTTTCTAACGTTTATATCATCCACACAGCCCGTTACGGCAAGCCTGCTAAAGAACCAATCCATCTGTCTGGTCATATCAGCCAACATATTTACGCCTGTCCGTGACGTACGCCACTCACTAACTGTTGTGGCGTCAGATTTGCGTATAATCGCCCTGCTGATTGTGAAAAAGAGCGCATCATCTGTGCCGATATATTCGCCGATAAGCCCCTCCAAATACACACCATCTTTTCGCGTCTGCGTGTAAATGACCGCCGAACGTGTCGCATACTCGTTGCCCTCAGTGCGTTCATACAACTTTTCGGAACTATCAAACTGCTCGGCAACGGGTACCATTGCCCATTCGTCGTTGCCACTAGCGTTATGAACTTTAGTTAATGTATAACTATATTGCGGCTTTGCAGTAGTTTTTAATATATAGGCTAACCGCTCTTCCCCGTCTGAATTGGAACGTTCAAAATCTAAATATGTAGGGGCAGCACTGAACGTTACCATAGCACATGGGTATGCATCGTTTGCCTCAAACACATTGCCATAAGTGCGCGGCGCAGGGGACACTGGACGAAACAACGCACAGCTTGCTGACAAACCCAATAATACCGAAACTAACAGAACAACTGTCGCCAAATTAGGCTTATAAAACATATAACACCGCCAGCACTATCATATATCCATATACATAAAAATGCAATACATAGCTCCCTTGCACTCCTTAAAAAAGTGTGCTACCTTGTCAGCTCATTCAGGGTGTAGCGCAGTGGTAGCCCTATCTGTTTTAGATACAGAGGGTTGCAGGCACATGACCAGCGATAACGGGGAGTTTATTTGGTTTATGTCTAGTGAAAACATAGTGTTTATTGGTGTCTTTACCCCCCCCCCGCAAACGCAATGTCAATGCGGGTTTGGGCGGTCGCCGATGCAACGGTAGCCGCCTATGTATAGTTTTCACGCTTTATTTAACAGGTTTAAGCACCCACTCTTTGTTTTAACATCGCTAGTCGTTGTCGTATGTGTCTATTGCCTATTGTCATTTGTTATAGCAGGGCATATAGGCGTGCCGCTCAAATATCAAAAGCATATAGAAATTAGCCAAGCTGAACTATACAAGGGTATAGATGATAACTTTAGTATAGTTGGTGCCGATAAGAATGTTATTCGTAGCAAGTCGGGCAAAGGTGCAATAACATTAAATATAGGCGATAGGGCGTCTAAAGATTACAGACGGCTAACATTAGTTGCATCTAGGTTGAACCGTGCCTTTGGTGTAGGTAGAGATGCTTATCTTGCATATACGAACGATATAAGCCTTGACATATCTAAAGCAAAACCTTATCAACGCTATCTCAAAGGCGTTTATCAATGCTTTTTTACAACTAATTTACAGGATGGATTGAATACATCTAAGCACTTATCTAATGGCAATTGGCAAAAGTTTCGTGTAAGCTTTGAGGGGTTAACAGGCTTATCTATGGAGCTTGAAGGCGCATATCTGAGCAGGTATCCCATTATATCTAACAGTTTCATCGTGCCATTTATTGTCATTTCGCTACTGGTTATAGTGGTGTTGACATTGTTGTTCTACAAGGATGTTTATAGATATGTCAAGACGTGTGATAAACTGCTATTTGCTGCTATAGTAGCTACTCAACTGCTTGTAATTGGCTACTACGCCAGCCAAAAGAAGGATTTTACATGGGACGAGGTAATGACCTACTACCACGCCAATAATAACGAGGACGACGTTTTTGACTACAGTAGCAGCTCCGACTGGCGTCCTCATAGATATATATTTGAGGCGATGACCGCCCAGCCTAACGAGGGGTTAGCCCATTTTAACGATTTGCGGACTAGGTATTCCCCACATTCACCGCTTTACTTTATGCAACTGCACCTAGTTTCGCTGCTATTTCACGATAAGTTTAGCATTTGGCTAGGGGCAGGGCTGAATATGTGCTGGTATATTGCGCTATCTATCCTGATATACGCTCTGTCTAAACGATTCCTCGCTGGCAAGCTTGCGCTATTACCCACTATCCTATGGGGTTTCAGTGGCACAGCCATTTCAATGGTTATGTATATTCGCTCTTATGTTGTGGTAACGTTTTTCTTCACGCTGTTGGTATATATTGCACTTGCTCTACTGGAAAAGCCGCATTTGACAAAGAGGTTTTATGCACTGCTTGCGCTAGTTTTATTTGTAGGCTTTGATGCAAGCAACTATTTTGCCGTATGGTTAATAGGCACTGCCATTGTTCCGCTAGCCATTCTCTTATATCAAAGGCAGTTGGGTTATGTTATAAAATTAGGACTGGCTTTTGCCGTAGGCGGATTAACCTATTATAATTTCAACCCAAGAATTCTTAAGGCGTTTAACTATCGGCAAGTGAATGATGTCAGTGCTTTGTTTAAGTGCTTTGCCACATTTATGCACGACCTAAACACCGACCTGTTTGGCGGTATTGTGTTTCCTGCTGTGTTGCTTATGGCTGTTATGCTAATTGTAATTATTGTTCGCTCTTACTTTGATATAAGTATTTCTATTAGTGCCTTAACTATGAAAGTAAATGTTAAAACGATAAAACACTCTAGCAATGACAACGGGCAAACTATAAATGTGAATATAGCGTTCGCCACCATCGCTGTGGGAATCGCTTTCTACATATCATATATCAGCTGGCAGACTAACCTGCAGGGACCGCAAAGTCGTTATTTATGGGGCTTGTCCCCCGCCTTTGCTATTTTGATAGTAGCAACTCTAAACAGCATATTCACTAGATTGAAGTTCTGCGCTCCAGTCTTTGTGGTAGTTGTGCTGTTGTTTGCAATCGCGGGGTATAAGAATAAAGTGCTTTTGTATTTTAGCAAGCTGGATGTTCTAGCTATTAGCGAGCCTTACAGGGATATGCCTGTAATTATATTGAGCAGTGCGCCACACGGTGCAAACCCAGAGGTGCATAGGGCAATAAACTTTCGACAGGCGATACATATCCCTGATGATTATGAATTTTTATTGCCTGCCATTAGGGATATATCAAGCGATGATAGTGTGCTCGTGCTAATCTCTGGCGACAGGCTTGACAATAACGCAGTGTTCAAGTTTATGGAAAAGCAAGGCTTCAATGAACGAGTTCAACTAATGTTCGCTCACTACTGGCTATTTTCTAAAACCAAATAGCAATGCTTTATTTGTTCTTCTTTGTATTCTTCTTTTTAGCGGACTTCTTATTGTCAGGTTTTTTGGTATCAGGTTTTTTGTGCCGCACTAGGTCGCTGCCGTCAATGGACTTAATATAAGTCGCCACTTCGCGGGCCACATCAGGCGATACAATGCGCGTAGTAAGCTCGTTGTTGCGTTGCAGTGCACTAAAAGTGTAGTTATGGCTACCGATGTAGCTTATATGCCCATCTATGACACAGGTCTTGGCATGTAGCATTCGTTCAGGTTCATCGTAACGCACCTCTGCTCCAGCGCGTTTTAGCTTCGCCCCAGTCTCACGGTTAAACTTAGTGCTTGATGAGTCGTCATCGCTCACGTCCATAATGATATACAGCTTTACTCCGCGTTTTAATGCGTCTAGCATTGAATCTAACAGCAGTTTAGTAAAGCCTTTGTCGCGGCTGTCCGTCTTAAACATATAGATAGCACAAACAATCTCAGAAGCTGCTTGCGATATATCCTGCGTGATTGGTGGCAGAAACTCATCATTTTTTAAGATGCTTACTTGTGCTGTGTATTGACTGGGTGCTGCGATAATGTAAGACGCCGCAATAAACACTGCCAGCAGTGCAATGCCACCCATACTTAATAGCCGTTTTGTTTTAACACTTTTAGGCATAATCAACTCCAGTTAAGTGCTACATATTCAGATATCGCCCCGCGCAACTCTGTCAGCCCCAACCCAGTCATAGCTGAGAATACTATCAGCTCATCAGCCTTAACGCCTATTTCTGTGGCTAGTCGCACCCTGTTAGCAAGCATCTGCGCCTTTGAAAACTTGTCCGCCTTAGTCAGCACTACCCGCACCGCCACTCCGTAGCCTGTCAAAATTCTAACGAGCGAACGCTCCTCTTCGCCGAATGAACGCCGAATATCCACCAACAGTATACATAACAACAAGTTCTTTCTGTTCATCAGATAGCTGTCAATTAGGCGTGCCCAGTTCGCCCGCTCTGCCTGTGAAACCTTTGCATATCCGTAGCCCGGCATATCCACAAACATTGCGGAGTCCTCTATGTTAAAGAAGTTTAATAAGCGTGTCTTGCCCGGTGTTTTGCCCACCTTCACAAGGTTCTTTCTGTTCAATACCTTGTTAATGAGTGCTGATTTACCTACATTGCTACGCCCGACAAAGGCTATTTCGGGATAGGCTGGTGAGGGCAATTTTCTCGCCTGTGCGACAGAGATTACAAATTTAGCATCCATCAGATAATACCAGCGGTTTTTAATATTTCATTTGCTGAGAAATTACTGTTCAGCAGGAACCCTGCAGCATTTTTATGTCCGCCACCACCGTTGTTCACAGCGATAACACTAACATCAACATCCTTCTTACTGCGGATAGATAAACGTTGGCGCTGGGCGTTTATTATAACAACATAATCAAATTCAGAGTTATTTTCTAGCACATAGTTGCCTAACTCGCTTGTGAACGACTCGGCAAATACAACTGCAAAATTGCGCCCCTGCTTATCGGTGTGGCGGGCAATATTTTTTACAGCATTATGTATGTAATTTCTACGTCGCTCATCTTCAAAGCTCATCAGCATAACTTCCGCACCGGTAAAGCCTGCATAAGGTTCGTTTAAGAACCGTTTTTCAAAGCGACTCAGCCCGTAGATGCTAAATAGCATATTCATCCGCAGGCTATCGTCTCGTTTCAACAGCCACAAGTCAAAGTCGTTCACACAATATGCAAAATCTTCGTAGGCTGATACGTCATAGCCCATTTCAGTGAGTTTATGATAGGTTAGCAATGTTGCACACTCCTTGATGGAGTGTGTGGCAAACGAGTGTTTTGCAAGAGCCTCGCTGGACTTGTGGTGGTCTATGAATATTAGCTCGCGTTCCCCTGCTATAGCTTCAATATGAGCAGCGGGCAACGACAGGTCTGTGATTATAACGGTAGCGTATTTGCTCATATCGCCTTTCAATGCATCCTCTGTGTCGCTGTGCGTGACATACATCGTGCTGATGTTTGTACCGAATGCCTTTTTTACGAGGATACCGCAACCCACTCCGTCTAAATCATTATGTGATATGTGTAAAATCATCTATTTAACCTACTCAACCATACTTGATAGCAGCGGTTCGCCACGCTTCAGTCCACGTTTAGCTTTTTTGCCAACAACATCATAAAGATGTTTCGGGGGCAACCCCCCAGCTGGACGGATAGAGCGGATATTCCTACTGGTCAGCTCCTCACCTTTTGCAACATTCGCCACTACAAAAAGCGAACGCCCGATTTCACGCGCACCCTGCCTAACACTCTCATCAGGCAATCTATATATGCCGTCCCCGACA
>NZ_BAAIHG010000056.1:0-8283 GCF_054655775.1 Candidatus Termitispirillum reticulitermitis
AGGCACTAAGCAAGATAGATATGGCAATACAAAGCGTGCTAGATAAACGCACTCTCATAGGAGGACAACTCAATAGACTGGCAGCAACTATAAGAACACTTAACACTACACAGCAAAACACAATATCTGCTGAATCTCAGATAAGAGACCTAGACTTCGCAGAGGCTTCCGCTGACCTAGCAAAAAAACAACTACTAATGACCACACAAACAAACTTGCTCTCGCAAACTAACGCCCTGCCACAAACAATAATGCAGCTGATAAAATTCTAATTACGTGTTGATTGGTCGCTAATACAATCTATAATCTCCGCTACGGCTATAGATAAAATAGCCGTTTACGTCTAGGCTGTTTTTTTCATAAGCTACGGGCAGTGGCACATTGTTCATAGTTTTCAGTGTTCGCAGAACCTCTCTGTCAAGTGCAGCATAGCCGCTGGATTCCACTACGCTTATATTGACTATTCTACCATCCTTTAATATGGAGAACTTGACCCGCACAATCCCCGTTTCGCCACGCTCAGCCGACTGCGGCGGATACTGCCAGACAGAATAAAGCGACTGAGCAAACTTGTAAAAATACGCATAGTATTTATCAGATATATTGTTAAAAGACGCCCCTTCGTCATCAGACGGGTGATTGTCTAGGTAGTCCCGCACAATCCTGTCAACGTTCATATTAGGTCCTACTTCGTCTGTCCGCCTGTCCCCGCGCTCCCTTAACATATCGCTAAAATTATAAGGCACGGGCGGTGCACTAGACGAATATCGTTTAGGCTTTATAGCCTTGCTACTGCCCGACTGACGTGAAAGCTCCCCTTTTGATATTATTGATACTTTGGTTGCCTCTGCTGACTGCGGACTGCCATTAAACTGCCTTATAAGCAGAAATAGCAGTAGATGCAACACCAGCGACAACGCAAGGAACAACAACAATCGCTTAGTGTGCATAGTCTATGCTCTGTTTAAGGTTAATTATACGGACGAACGACTCATCTATACGCTGCTCTGTAATCTTCCCATCATGGTATAGCTTCAAGGCAGCCTGCCATACCTTGCCGTATAAATCTCTATCGTAGCTTAAATTATTGCCGAATAATAACATGTCATTGCCAGCATTTATCGCTAATAGGAGCGTCTCCTCTAAACTATAGTTATCAGTGATTGCCCCCATCTGCAAATCATCGCTGATGATAACGCCGTTAAAGCCCAGCTTTTCACGCAATAGCTTCGTAACAATTGCATTAGACAAGCTAGCAGGATACTTGCTATCAAGCTTCTCATTAAATAAATGCGAAGTCATCACAAGTGCAGGGTTTATATCTTTTAGCAGTGCGCGATATGGCTCTAACTCTACATCAGTCCAAGTGGCGGTGATGTCTGTCAACCCCTTGTGGCTGTCCCCTTGAGAGCTACCATGTCCAGGGAAATGCTTAAAACACGGAACTACTCCCGCCGCTAACATCCCTCTAGCAAAAGCTCCCGCCTGTGTTATTACCACGTTATAGTCCGCACTGAACGAACGCCCTAATGCGCCTATTATAGGGTTGTTTTTATTGATGTTCACGTCTAGCGATGGGGCAAAGTTAACGTTAATGCCGAGCTTTGAGAGCGATTTCCCCTGTATAAACGACATCTGATAGACATCATCAGTTTTCAACTCGCCCAGTTGTGCAGGTGAGGGAAGCTCAAAGAATCCCCGCTCCTTTTTCAGCCTGTTGACGCCCCCCCCCTCCTGGTCAATCGCTACAAGTAGCGGCAATGGAGACGCATTCTGCAACGTCCTAGTGAGCTTATCAAGCTGCACTGCATTATATATATTGCGGACTGAGCTATTATCGGTCACGTCTTTATTAAACAGAACGACTCCGCCGAGACCTCCAGTTTGGACGAATTTTAGGAACTGCCTATAATCGGCAGCATATTTTGCAGTGGTAGCTCCACCACCACGAAAGCCGAACATAAACATCTGCCCCAGCTTCTCCTCGTAGCTATATGCTCCCGCATTGGGGGCAGAAGCTCCGATGACTATTTCTGCTGAAAGTGCAAATATTGTGTAGATTAAGACTACTAGCCGTTTCATATAGGGGTGCTGTCAACGCTGATATCTTCATGTAGTGTAAAGAGGTCGGCTGATGTCTGATAATGCCTCGCTAATTTAGCCGCCATAAGAGTGCCTTTCCCCTTGAGCTTGCCACAATGGAGCGCATTATCTGCCCCGCGCATAACGGCAGACAGCACATCGGTAGCCGTCATACTAGGCTCTGATAGGTAAGCTTCTTTTGTTATAATGTTATAGCCACCAGATACGCCCGCTAATGGAAATATATCAATTTCAGCAAAAACCTCATTCAACGCTATTTTTATTGCTGAAAAGATTTTTTGCAGTGCAACCTCGTTGGTTTTGCCAGTTATTATAAAGAACTCGTCCCCGCCAAACCTGCCAAGCACGTCCCGCACAGGCAACACCCCCGCAATAGCCATAGCCACTGACCTTAAAATCTCATCCCCTTGCATATGTCCCAGCTTGTCATTCACATTACGAAAGTTGTCTATATCAAGCAAGATAAATGTAAATGGTGTGCCAGATGTCTTTAACCTGTCAATATATCCTTGTAGCTTATCTGCAAGCACCGCTCTGCTGTATAGTCCTGTGAGATAATCATTATTAACGTTAGCCTTAGATGTCTTAACGCTGGCAATAGCTTCACCCGCAATATGCCGCATCAGCACAATAGCAATCTTAAAAGAAAGCTGTCTTATAAAATCAGTATTGCCCCCCTCAGATAGTTTCGCTACATCGCTACTATATAGGTTAAGGCTTGCTATTATCTTGTCATTGCTAATAATAGGTGCTGTCAGATAAGAGCCGATATCGTCCGCTATGCGGAAATCGCTAATCAACCCCTCTAAGTAGGAGCCAAAATACGGACGTTTTTCCACAAAAGCATATTTTAAGACACTTTTGTCCACACCAACAATCCGTTCCAGCTTCTCTGGAAACGTCAAAAGTGCCTCATCTACAAACAAAACTACCCTGTCAAAGTTAAAAATTTCTTCTAAATAAGCAAGAGCTTTATTGTCTATGTCTCGCCAAGACTCCGCCAACAGAAACGCATTTTCAACCAGCTGGAACCCCTTTTGTTTGTCCTCGTTCTCTTTCGCTATTACAAGCATTTGCGCAAGCTCGTCTTTCAACTGCTTGTTCTCACGCAACACATTTATGACCTTCCCAGTCATTTTAAGCTCCCCCAGTTATCGCCCGTTCCTACATTGACCTCCAAAGGCACATTCAGCGGAAAAGCCAACTCCATCTCACGCTTGCTAGCTGTGATAAAATCAGCCTCCTGCCCATTCTTTACCTCAAACAATAGTTCATCGTGTATCTGCAAGAGCAGACGAGCATTAAACACACTGCCCGCTAACATTTTATCACAACGTAACATAGCAAGCTTAATAATATCCGCCGCACTGCCCTGTATAGGCGCATTGACAGCCGCCCTTTCCGCTCTAGCACGCTCCATACCATTACTGCTGTTTATATCAAGAAAAAACCTCTTACGCCCGAGCAACGTTTCACAATATCCATTGCGTCTAGTCTGTAGCGTAATGCCATCTATAAACTCTCGCACCCCTTTATATAAACCAAAATATGCAGAAATAAAGCTCTTCGCCTCGCTTGCAGATATTCCAGTATCCCTAGAAAGCCCATAAGGAGACAACCCATATAATATACCAAAATTGACAGCTTTTGCAAGCCTGCGCGTATCATTCGTCACCTCGTCCTCACGCTTGCCAAATATATTCATAGCGGTTATTGTATGCACGTCCTTGCCACTCTTAAAAGCATCACAAAGAGCTGTATCTCCCGACATATGCGCCAACACGCGCAACTCTATCTGCGAATAGTCTAGCGTCACAAACGTATAGCCCTCTGCGGGAATAAACGCCCCCCGTATAGTCGCACCCGCCTCGCTACGCACGGGAATATTCTGCAAATTTGGGTTAGCTGACGACAGCCTGCCAGTCGCCGTGCCAGTCTGCTTAAAGGTAGTGCGTATGCGCTCATCAGCATCCATTGCATCTAAAAGCGGTTGCGTATAGGTAGAGAGCAGCTTAGAATGTTCGCGATAGTCTAAAATGTCATTTAGCACTTCACGTTCGGCAGAGTTAGACACCATCAGCTCTTTTAGCACATCTTCAGCTGTGGAACGGTTCTTTTTAGTGGCTGGAATAAGCATTAACTTGTCATATAAAAACTCCGCAAGCTGTTTAGGGGAATTCAGATTTATATCAAACCCCGCCCGCATAGTAATTTTGCTAGCCACAACCTGCAAATGTTTCTTCAGCTTATTGGCTATATCAACCACACGCTGCGGTGCTATGCGAATACCCGAGCACTCCGCATTAGCAAGTAGTCGCGCAATAGGTAGCTCTAGGTCGGTATATAGCCCCTCTAGCGATAGTTGTTTAATACGCTCATCGTAGTCGCCAACCTTTGCCAAGAGACGCGCTATAAACTCCCCCGTGCTCTCAGTCTTGCGCTTATTGAGGGTGGCAGTATCAGGCTCACATAGCCAGCTAATCAGCAGATAGTCACGCACATTGTGAAACAACGAAAACCCGCGTTTCAATAGGTTTTTTATGTCGTAACAGTTAGTAATGCCGCTAATATTATGCTTTTCAGGTTCAAACTCTTCATACTCAGTGTCATCAGCGACAAATACTTCTCCACCAACCGCTAAAATGAGCTTTGGCACCTTGACACTGCCCATAATAAGCGCACCCATATCTGCCGTAGGTTCTATATCAAAGGCAGGTATTTGTTCTATCATATACTCTGCGCTATGCTCTACACTGGGGATACTTGATAATACCTGTGCGGCAGTCTTTAGTCGCAGTTTATCCAGCATAGCAGTTAATTGAGCTGTATCTTTATTAAGTTTAGGTTCTGGCAACTCTATATTTTGCAACGCCACTAGAGTGCGGGCAAAGAACGCATTGTCTTTATCACGCAACAAGTTTTCCTTTAGTTTCCCTTTTTGTTTATCAATATTAGCGAACACTGCCTCTAAGCTACCATATTCTGATATTAGCTTAGCGGCAGTCTTTTCCCCCACTCCCATAACGCCATGTATATTGTCAGACTTATCGCCCATTAGCGATAAATAGTCCAACATCCCCTCTGGCGCAACACCATATTTAGCTATCGCCTCGCTCCTGCCCAAAAGCGCACCCGTATTATCATCGTAGATTTTTACCCGTTCATTTACTAGCTGAAAGAGGTCTTTATCTTTTGTAATAATAACAATTTCGTCAGTCTGTGCTCGTTTAGCAACAAGGGTTGCAATAATATCATCCGCCTCAAGCCCCCGTGCCGCATATACAGGAACGCCCGCCAGCGGTAAAAGTTCGTTGATTACAGCAAGTTGACTAGAAAGTTCCGCAGGCATAGCCTCGCGCGTTGCTTTATACTGCGGATATGCCTGATGTCTAGCAGTCTGTCCGCCAGCATCAAACACGGCTAGTATTTCAGAGGGTTGAAGCCTCGTTTTCATAGCACCGATAATGTTAAAAAATAGATGAACTGCACCAGTCGGCATACCATTTGCAGTAAGTGACGGGGCTTTGTGGTAAGCCCTGTATGCAATAGAGTTACCGTCAAGTATGGCTATCATACAGATATTATACTGGATATTGTTAGCGTCGGCAAGAGGAATAACTAGGAGTACTGCAGATTTTTCTGCTTTCTCAATTTAACCAAGATTAAAAAAACACGTTTTTTACTCTTATAGCACGATTATTTTTAGAAGTCAAAGAAAACTGCAAGAACAGCCATAAATCTGCCACCCCTACCCTGTCCGTTCACGAGGTTGCCCCCTTACCCCCTCTGCACATGCAGATACAGGGGGAAGAACGACAAGCAGTTGTCGTTCTTGGGGAGGGAATTTTCACTCGTCAACCGTGTAAATTTAATCTTGGTTAAAATTACAAAAATGTAGAGCATATATGGATACAAAAGCTATATTTATAGGAGACAATTAAATGAGCATAAGAAAACATTTTTTACGTTGGTTCAGCCCCACATTTCGTCGCGTAGATGATATAAGCAAAGTTGTTGGGCAGCTCAAAAAGATGGTCTATCAGAATAAGCACGATATACACAGCTTTTTCTATGAGATTGACGGAGCATTTAGTGCAGATGAAGTCGCACATATGAGGAGCATCTATGAATATACACGGAGAGCTGACTTCTCAAAAATATATAGGGATTTTATTAGCGGTCTTGATGAAGATACGGCAAGGTATTTTCATTGCTATCTCAATCGCATTATTAGATGTGTAGAAACAGGTAATAAGACGATTGTGCTGACAGAATCGGAAAAGAAGCGGATATTTGATATCTGTGCCTATATGGATTTTTATGACATAGATTTAGGCGATGGTACATTTGCTTTAGGAAGGTATATATTCCCAAAAAAGAACTTTATATCTTATCCTACAACACTGGAGAGTATGGGATTGCACTTGCTCTCTAACTATGAACGATTGACTCATCTTGACTGCATTGATGCTGGTGCGTGCTATGGAGACACGGCACTCGTCTATTCTCATTGGACTACTGGGAGCATTCACTCATTTGAGCCTATCAAATCTAGCTATGAGGCACTGCTAAAAACGATAGAGCTTAACAAGAGAACGAATATTATTCCCATAAATAAAGGTTTATCTGATGCGGATGGTAATGCAGACTTTGCAGTATTTGATGATTGTCCTTATAGTGCTACTTTGCTCCATACTTCAAACAAGTCGCACACAGAAACAGCACAACTCACAACAATAGACAGATATGTCAAAGCTAACAACTTAAAGATAGGTCTTATTAAGGCTGACGTTGAAGGTGCTGAACGAATGCTACTTGAAGGAGCAAAAGAGACCATAAAAGAGCAGAACCCAGCACTGCTTATTAGTATCTATCATAGTGCAGAGGATTTATTCCTAATAAAGCCCTTGATTGAGAGTTGGAATCTTGGCTACCAGTTCCAATTATTTAAACCAACCGCTTTTTCTCTGGTTACCGAAATGTTACTTATTGCTGAAGTTAAGTCACCACCACAATAAACAGAGATACAAGACGAGCTCTTTAAGCATGAGCTGTTGAAATAAGGTAGCCCTACGGGGTTAACCCACCATGAAATACTCGTATTCTTCTTGCCAACGCCAGTTCAGCACAGTTTTTATTAGCGTATTTTTAGGTTTTTCCAATGTCGGGTCGTCTGCGAGTATCTGTTTTGCATCATTTTGTGCCTGTCTAGCTATTGCGCTATCTAGCAGAATATTTGCAAAACGAAACTCTGGCAACCCAGACTGCTTTACGCCGAAGAAGTCTCCCGCACCGCGTAGCTCTAAATCTATCTGTGCCAGTTTAAAGCCGCTTGTATTGTGTTCCATAGCTCGCAAGCGGCGCATACCCGTGTCGCTTGTTTCACCACCTGCAACAAGCAGACAATAAGCCTGTTTGCTGTTGCGTCCAACCCTGCCACGCAACTGGTGTAACTGTGCTAACCCGAATCTATCGGCATCTTCTATTACTATAACAGTGGCATCCTTTACGTCCACGCCAACTTCTACAACAGTTGTTGATACAAGTATATCAAGAGCACCGCTATTAAAATCGTTTAATATCTGCCGTTTTTCGTCAGCCTTTAGTTTGCCGTGCAGCAACCCTACGTGTTTTCCCTTAAAACGTTTCTTGATTCTATCGTAGCTTTCTGTTGCAGCTTTGAGTTTAACCTTTTCGCTCTCCTCTATGGCGGGGTAGATAAAATATGCCCTGTCGCCACTTTTTAGGTGCTCTTCTGTGTAGTCATAAGCTTCTTTTAGTTTTTTGTCGGTAAAAACTTTCGTTATAGGGGGAATTCTGCCAGGGGGCAATTCCTCTATTTCGCTAATATCTAAATCTGCATAGCAGGTGAGGGCTAATGTTCTTGGAATAGGGGTAGCCGTCATAAGTAGCATATCAGGTTTAGGGTCGTTAGCTGGCACCTTATCTATCAAACTTTTGCGCTGTTGCACCCCAAAACGGTGCTGTTCATCTATCACAGCAACCCCCAACTTCTTAAAAAACACGTCTTCTTGTATTATAGCGTGTGTGCCTACGATAAAATTAACGTCTCCCGTAGCAATTAAAGCCTTTAACTCCCGCTTTTCAGATTGCTTAACCGAACCCGTGAGCAGGGCAACGTTATATTTAGTAGTTTTTAGGAAGTCTGCAAGATTTTTG
>NZ_BAAIHG010000057.1:0-8051 GCF_054655775.1 Candidatus Termitispirillum reticulitermitis
TAGATTATCGGGTATCGTATCGCCTGATTGCACCTTGGTAAAAGATATTCCATTTTTTATTACTGGTTTTAAGGGTTAGTTAGAGATTAAAAGCTATTTTTAGCCTCCACTGGTGAGGAGAGAAATACCTAATAGTCTCTGACTGCCCTTAGAAAACCATCTGCGTTCACAACGTAAGGATTATTTGCACTTTCTAAGTCCGGTCAAACACATAGTTTCCAAAATTTACATAATTTACATAAAACTATATTGACAAGTGAATATATGTTCATATATTATATGTGAAGTTTAGTTTTGGGGGTTATTATGACGCGGCTCTTTCGCATACTTCGTAGTGTTGGGATTATGGCTTTTGCTATGGCACTTGCTTTTAAGTTATCACCATCTTTTAGGTCGCCGTTTGGCTCTGACATATTGTTGCTTATAAGTCTGCTCTTTATTGGTGCAGAGGTGTTTTTCAGGGCTGTCAGGAATATCGTGCACGGACATATATTTGATGAAAACTTTCTGATGAGCATCGCCTCTATCTGTGCTTTCCTTATAGGCGAACGCTTTGAGGCACTTGCTATACTGCTATTTTATTATTTAGGCGAGCTTTTGCAAGACTTTGCGCTTGATAAGTCGCGCCATTCAATATCGGCATTGATGGATACCCGTCCAGACCATGCGAATCTCAGAGCTGGGGAGACCGTGCAACAGGTGCCGCCAGCCAGCGTTAAAGTCGGTGAACTTATAGATGTGCGCCCCGGTGAGCGTGTTCCGCTTGATGGCGTAGTTCACAACGGCAGTTCAATGCTTGATATGTCCGCCCTCACTGGGGAATCTGCCCTAAAACGAGTAGAGGCGAATGATGAGGTGTTATCAGGCTCGCTCAATAGGCGCGGGCTTATTACACTGCGGGTGACGAAACCGTTCAGCGAATCAACCGTTTCCAAGATACTTGAATTGGTGGAACACGCCGCAGAGAATAAGTCGCACACTGAGCGGTTTATCACAACTTTTGCCCGATATTACACCCCTGCTGTTGTGGCGTGTGCCACTCTGCTGTTTGCTGTGCCAGTGTTGCTACTAGGCTATGATTTTGATGAGTGGTTAAACAGAGCGTTGGTTTTCCTAGTGGTATCCTGTCCGTGTGCGCTCGTCATATCAGTGCCTGTTAGCTATTTTGTGGGGATAGGGGAAGCTTCTCGCGCTGGGGTGCTTGTCAAGGGAGCAAACTACCTTGACGCTCTGGCAAAAGTAGGCGTTGCGGTATTTGACAAGACGGGCACGCTAACTAAAGGGACGTTTAAGCTGCAAGAGGTTCACGGATATGATGGCTGGAACAGGGAAATGTTGTTAGATATAGTGTCTGTGGCTGAGAGTGCATCAACGCACCCGATAGCAGGCTCTATCCGCGATGCGGTTAGCCTGCCACCCGATATTAAACGTATGACTAAATGCGAGGAGCTTGGGGGGTTAGGGATAAAAGCAGTTGTAGATAGCAAAGTAGTGCTGGTTGGGAGCAGCAAATTGTTAAAGAGTGAGAATGTTGTCCACAAAGAGACGTATAGGCTGGGCACTATAGCATATATAGCCATAGACGGCGTTTTTGTGGGCTACCTGCTAATATCTGACGAGCTAAAGGAGGACAGCGCACAGGCTATAGAGCAACTAAAAGCACAGGGAATCAATGAAATAGCGATGTTGACAGGCGACAACGAGATGAGTGGCAGACACGTTGCCTCTCAACTAGGCATAGCTCATTGTTTTGCGGCATTGCTCCCGAATGAAAAGGCTGAGAAGATAGAGGAGTTGCGACAAGGCTTGCCAAAAGGGACTAAGATATTATTTGTAGGGGATGGCATAAACGATGCTCCTGCGTTAGCTGTAAGTGATGTAGGAATTGCTATGGGTGTGCTAGGCTCAGATGCGGCTATAGAGGCGGCGGACGTGGTGCTAATGACAGATGAGCCGATGAAACTGCCACAGGTGATATATATTGCGAAGAGTACGCGGAATGTAGCTAAGCAAAATATCGTTCTGTCGCTTACTGTCAAGGGGGCTATTTTAGTGCTGGGTGCACTGGGCTATGCGGGCATCTGGACGGCAGTGCTTGGCGATGTAGGCGTTACTGTGCTGGCAGTGCTGAACGCAATGCGGAAGAGGTAAGGATACATTATCGCAAGATACAACACTAGTGCAGAATAGTCAAGTTTTACCCCTTGTTTAATATCCATAAAAGTTCTTTGACTTTTATGTTTCTGCCGCTCAGATTCCTAGAGCCTCTATAAGTATTATAGTCTTGCTCTAGCAATTCAACCTTTCCATACTTTTCTAAAATACCCTTGAGCACAGCGAAAGGAATAATACCCTCGTTGTTATATGATATAAGTATGTATTTGGCTTTGGTTTCTGCTATTAGATTATCCATAGCCGTTATTGCCATTTCACGTTTATTATAAGCAGAGCGATTCCAGTTTTCTGCTATACCACTAACACCATTTTGTATAGGGATTTCTGTCTCTGGTGTCGCTAGTATGTTTAGCATAAAATAATTAGAACCGTAAGGGTGTTGATTGTATGGCGGGTCATAATATGCAATATCATATATGGTATCACCCCTAGCCAATTCGTTGATGTCTTTCCGTGAAATATCTGTCTCACACTCTGCTTTACTGAATATTGGCATTTTAAGTTCTATATTTTTTAATATTCTTGAAAGGGCGTTTTTACCAGCACCGCCGAAACAACCTATGCCGTCTTTCTTATGAAATCCCTTAAAAACCCCTGATGTGTTTGTGTGGATAGATGCCGCAACGATAAGCGGGGCAAGAAAAAAGTGTTGTTCTAGCTCGTTTATCTGCTCATATATAAGTTTCTTCAATGTATCTAACATCTTGGCGTTGTGTCCAGTATAAAACGCACGCTCACCAGCTTGAATATTTACATCATCTTTTGGTGCATAGTTATTATAGATAAAGCCCTTTATGAGATTTTGATGTGCTAATGCATTCAGTTCATCAATTTGAGCGGTTAGATGAGCCATATCCACTTCAGACGAATTGCTTAAATAGCATTTGTTCACTATATATGAATACGCTTCAATATCGTTAGAATATAATATTGATGAGTGCTCTTTCAGCAGGCGAGATACAGCCCCGCTACCAGCAAAGCCGTCTAGTGCAATCAGACTACTTTTATTTAGTTTGCTCTTTACCCGCTCTATGCCAGCGTTGATAAATGGCAATAATGTGCGCTTATTACCTATGTATGTAATAAGATGGCTTGTCAAAAAAGGAGCAGCAAAGTCAACCAAGTTTCCTTGTTCCATAGGATGAATAGCCTATCATATATATACCTATAAAACGAGTATGTTTTATTAAACCACCCCAAGCGGGCATTGCTGAATCATATAGAGGTTCACCTATATCTAAATAATCAGCTACGCCAGCACAAAATTCTCAAATATTTTTATCTTGACACGTTAGCCATAAAAAATTAGAATTAAAGGTCGGAATATGAGCGAGTTGCAGAGTAGCTATAATGATGTGATACAATACTAAAGTAATATGGAGCGAATATGAATACGATAGCATGTTACAAGATTGTCTACGAAGAGCAGGACATTGCCGTTGCAACTGACAGGTCGCTGTCGTTTGATAAGGCGGAGCTGAAGTTGGGGCTTTATGACTTGAATGCCATTGAGGAGGCTACCAAACTAGCTGCTGATACAGGCGGAATTGCTAGGGCTATCAGTCTTGGTGGCGACTGTCTTGACGACAGCAAACTGAGAAAAGGCTTGCTTTCACGCGGACCTGCTGAACTATATCTAGTAAAAGACCCATCATTAAAAGACGCCGATACCAATACCACTGCAAAATTACTCTCCCTAGCGGCACAAAAAATAGGCTTTGATTTAATACTCTGTGGCGAGGGTTCATCCGATTGCTATGCACAGCAGGTAGGTGTTCAGCTGGGAGAAATATTGGGGCTACCTGTTATAAACGCTGTTAGCAAGATTACTCCTGCTGGGGATAAGGTTGTTGTTGAGCGGACGCTTGAAGATAGCGTTGAAGTGCTAGAAATAACACTGCCTGCAGTGTTGAGCCTTACGTCTGATATAAACAAACCACGCCTTCCCGGTATGAAGGATATACTTGCCGCTGGCAAGAAACCTGTAAAAGAACTGACCCTTGCTGACATCGGTGCGGGCACTGGTGCGCCTGCGATAGAGACGGTAAGTGTCCTAGCACCTAAACAAGCTGAACGTAAACGTGATATTGTTGAAGGCGAAACAAAGGTTGCAGAATTCCTTGAAAAGTTCCGTAGCGAGTTAAAGTAGGGGAGGGGAACGATGAAAGCACTAATATTTAGCGATAGATTGAACGGGTATGCAGAGCTAGTAGCGGCGTCTAAATCGCTTGGCGCAGAGGCTGTAGCTTTTATTGTAGCAAGTAAGGATGAGGCGGGCAAATGCCCTGCAAGCAAGGTGTATCAATCAGACGTTGATTCGTCAAAGATGTTAGATGACTATTTCCCTGCCCTGCGTTCTGTGGTTGATATTGAGAAACCAGATGTGGTGCTAATCAGTGCTACCAAGCGTGGCAAACTAATGGCGGGCAGACTAGCGGCAGTGAATAACACGTCAGCCATTACCGATATAAGTTCATTAGAGGTAGATGGCGATGCATTTATCGGCGAGCAGATGTATTACGGCGGTATAGCCGTGCGGACGCTTAAGAGCAAAGTATTCACTATTGTTACTATTCCACAAGGCACGTTTGACGCTACTGGTGTAGTTGGCACTGCTGGCGAGGCAGTAAACGTTCCCGTTCCAGCTACTAGTGGCAAAATAGTGCGGAAAGAAGTTCGTCCCAAGGCTGGCGGACAGGTGAACCTAGCAGATGCAAAACGTGTAGTCAGCGTTGGGCGTGGGTTTGTCAAGAGGGAAGATTTGAACATCGCACAAGAGTTAGCAAGTGCAATATGTGCGGAGCTGGGTTGCACTCGTCCTGTGGCTGAGGGCGAAGGGTGGATGGAGACTGCGCGCTATATAGGCGTGTCGGGTGTGTCATTAAAACCTGATGTATATCTAGCAGTCGGCATATCGGGGCAAGTGCAGCACACCATAGGCATCGGGTCTGCTAAGACGATAATCGCTGTGAATAAAGATAAAAATGCGCCAATATTTAAGTGTTGCGATTATGGTATAGTTGGCGACCTTTATAAAATAGTTCCGGAGCTGACGAAATTGATTAGAGGATAGGTGTGGGAACAAGTATGAGTCAAACTGCTATCTATGGTGCAATTTTCGGGCTAGTAGGGGGTATAGGTCTATTCCTATACGGCATCAATTTAATGTCAAAGGGCTTGCAGCGTGCGGCTGGTGAGCGTCTAAAGTTTGTATTAGGGAAACTTACGTCAAACCGCATAATAGGTGTCTGCTTAGGTGCTGCGGTTACAATAATGGTGCAAAGCTCTACCGCAGTGACAGTTATGGTAGTGGGTTTTGTAAATGCTGGGGTGATGAGCCTACTACAAGGCATAAGCGTCATAATCGGCGCAAACATAGGCACAACAATTGTAGCACAAATTATATCGTTCAAGATAACAGCCTTTGCACTGCCAGCAGTGGGGCTGGGTGCGCTAGTCTACCTATTTACTAAGAACAGTTCTCCTATCCACTATGTGGGGCAGGCAATACTCGGTGTAGGCTTGCTCTTAATAGGTATGAGCACTATGACAGCCGCCTTTGAGCCTGTCAAAGACAGCACTGCACTGGCTGAATTATTCGTTACATTCTCAAAATATCCGATATTAGGCGTTCTGGCTGGTTCAATTGCTACTGTTATAATGCAATCAAGTGCTGCGACAATTGGCATCACCATAGCTCTTGCTACAACTGGGCTTATAGACTATCAGGGTGCGATTGCATTAGTGTTGGGCGATAACATCGGCACGACCACTACGGCTAACATAGCCGCTATCGGTAGCAGTAAGGCGGCAAGACAGGCGGCGTTTGGGCACTTCCTGTTTAACTTCACGGGTGTAGTGCTAATGCTGGTGTTCCTAAAGCCGTTTTCAGCGTTTGTTGACCTTATAACAACTGGCGACCCGATGTTGCTTGTAGATGGGCAACGTCCGTATATGGCGCGGCATGTAGCGAACGTCCATACGATATTTAATGTGTTGAGTGCGCTTGTAATATTGCCGCTGTTAAATCCGCTGGTGCGTATATGTGAGTTCTGTATAAAGGGTAGTTTGAACGAACAGGCATATAAGCTCACATACCTGTCAGACGAGATGATAAGCACGCCGGAAATAGCATTATCGCAGTTGAATGCAGAAGTTGTGCGGATGTCTAATGTTGCTTACGGAATGTTAGAGCACATGGGCAGGGCGGTTATCGCACTTGATTATTCAAGAGCTGACAAAATATCAAAGGACGAAAAGACGTTGGATGCCTTTCAAGATGAATTGTTGCGTTTTATAGACAAGCTTGCTACCAGCAGTATAAGTCGTCGCTCAGCATCTAATATAATCAGAATGCGGCAGTTTGTGCAGTCAATGGAAGAGATGGGCGACAACGCCAAACGAATGATGAAATCAACTATGAAGATGTTTAACAGCGAATACCACTTCTCCGAAGCGGCGACCATTGAGCTAAACCGTATATTTTCAGTTCTCACAACATTTGCTTCTAATGTATTTGATGGGTTATCTAGTAGCACAAGACCCTCTCACCAGCTATTATCGCTACGTGATGAAATAAGCAATATGAGCAAGCAGTTTAGAAGTAATCATGTAACCAGATTGCACAACAACCAGTGCAGTGCTGAGGCGGGTTTGTATTACGCTGATATGCTCGGCTACCTAGAGCGTATGGGGTCTAACATATTTGCCATAGCACAGCTGATAGTTGCCGATGACGATAAACCCGCATAACAAAAATCCGTTTGTAATTCCCAGCCTTTTAATGTATCCTCACTAGACAAATATTTTTAGTGAGGTTGTTTATGCAATACCGTTTATCAAAAAAAGTGCAGACGATGAGACCATCATTTGTTGATAAGATTTTTGCACTAATCGCATCGCCCGATATTATATCGTTTGCTGGCGGTTTGCCCGGCAGGGAACATTTCCCTGTAGCAGCTATTAAAGCAGCAGCAGATAAAGTGTTGTCAGAAGAGACGGGTTCTGACGCATTGCAATACTCTGGCACACCTAAGGGATATCCCCCGCTGGTGAATCATATCGTTAAACGTTATGCTGGGCGCGGTCTGAACGTGTTGCCTGAGGAAATTTTGGTCTTGAACGGCTCTCAGCAGGCTATGGATTTAACTGCAAAGGTATTTATAGACGAAGGGGATGGGATAATAGTTGAAAATCCCTCATATCTCGGTGCGCTGGACGGGTTCACCTACTATCAGCCTAAGTTCACAGTAGTGCAGTTAGAAAAAGATGGCGTTAATTTAGAGCAGCTAGAGGCGGCGGCGAAGGACAAGAAGAACAAGATATTCTACTCAGTGCCAACTTTCCAAAACCCTACGGGGCTTACCTATTCTGATGAAAAACGCAAGAAAGCGGCTGAAATATTAGCTAAAAATAACGTAATGCTGTTTGAGGACGACCCCTACGGCGAATTGCGTTTTAAGGGGCAGCATCCTCAGCTGATGACCTCGTTTGCGCCTGACAATAGCGTAATATATGGCTCATTTTCTAAGATAATCTCCCCGGGTGTGCGACTAGGCTGGTTGCGCGCACCTAAGGCGTTAATTGACAAGTTTGTTTTGTTGAAACAGGCAACAGATTTGCATTCGGGCACGCTTACCCAGCGGATAGTAGCGCAGTTCCTACAAGATAATAATATAGATGAGCATATTGCTAAGGTTAGTAAATCGTATGCTGTCCAATGCCAAGCTATGCTGGACGCTATGAAAGAATATTTTCATAAAACTTTCAATTGGTGTATATAGGTTTGCGGGTGTTTTTAGGCATAAATACAATGGCACAGACGACAGTGGCTTGTTATGGGCTGTATTTGAACGCAAGCATAAAGAGTTTGCCGA
>NZ_BAAIHG010000058.1:0-7930 GCF_054655775.1 Candidatus Termitispirillum reticulitermitis
TTCTGAGGTTGCACGGAAAAAAGTTGTTAGATTATCGGGTATCGTATCGCCTGATTGCACCTTGGTAAAAGATATTCCATTTTTTATTACTGGTTTTAAGGGTTAGTTAGAGATTAAAAGCTATTTTTAGCCTCCACTGGTGAGGAGAGAAATATCCAATGGTCTCTGACTGCCCTTAGAAAACCATCTGCGTTCACAGCGTAAGGATTACTTACAACATCCTAGTCCAGTCAAGTTATATAATCATTAAAAATAGGTTTTGACTGCACCTTATGGTTTGTGCTAAACTCTCGGCAAATATTGTAAAGGATGGCAATAATGTATTTAGAGAAGAATCTTAACGCCCTAGCCAAAAGGTATCCAGAATATGTAGAGCCTATTAGGAATGCACGCGAGACTGGACGCTATGTAATCTCAAAAACATCAGCTAACAATTACAATGTCTTTGATAAGAAAGTCGGTGCATATTTTTACAACAACGTTGACGCCCTGATGAGCGTGGATAAAGAGATTGATGCCCTGAATATCCGTCTGCCGCAGGTGTGTATATTTATTGGTTTCGGACTGGGCTACCACCTCATCGGCGCAGCAGCTAAATTTCAAACCCGTTCTATGGCGTTTGTTGTCTTTGAGGCAGACCCCGAAATATTGAAACTTGCCTTTACTCTCGGTGATTACTCCAACTTTATACCGCAACGCTCAATAGCTTTCTGCCTGTGCGGTATGCAGCCGCAGGCATATTATCCGCTAGTCTATGGCGCATTCACCGTCAACGGCAGGGTGGTGCAGTTTATGAAAACGATTAATATCATTACCTGTGCGACATCTTATTCCTCCAATAGGACGTACTATTCGCAGTGTATGGACGTGCTTAGACAGGCAAGTTCTAGTGCTGTGCTACTATATGGCAACGACCCCGACGACGCAATACTCGGCATACGTAATACATTCTACAATGTAGAGGAGATTATAAATAACCCTGGCATAAAGGATGTAAAGGACGTATTTAAGAATAAAGTCGGCGTAGTGGTGTCATCAGGACCATCGCTAGATAAAAATATTGAATTGCTCCACACCATACAGGACAGAGCTGTAATGATAGCCCCAGACGCATCTCTCCGCATAATGCGTGAACATAATCTGAAACCGCACATGGTTACGTCTCTGGAGCGCGTGGTGATTACTGCGCAGCTATTCGGCGAGCTACCCGATGAAGCCTTTGAGGACATATATTTTGCCGCATGCCCTGTAATACAGCCTGCTGTGTATGAGGCATACCATGGCAAAAAGGTTGTAGTATATAGGAAATTCGCTACGTTCCAGTGGCTCGGCGTTGACAAGGGCATCCTTGAAATAGGTCAATCAGCTGGTAATATGGCGTTTAAGATATTAGAATATATGGGATGCAACCCAATCATATTGATAGGGCAAGACTTAGCCTACGAGGGGGAACGCACACACGCAGGGGGCGCAACGTTCGGTGAAGTAGAGGCGGGTTATAAAGATTCTATAATGGTAGAGGGCAACTACGTTCCGCAAATCCGCACTTCACGTGTATGGAATATGTTTCGCCAATTCTACGAGAAAGACGTAGCAAGCTTCAAGGGCACTGTTGTGAATGCTACTGAGGGCGGAGCTAAGATACATGGCACTGTGGTAATGACGTTTCAAGAGGCGATTGATAAATATATCAATAAAGACAAAGCGTTGAACGTGCAACCAGTGCTGGAAAAGCGGCTCAAAGTGCCATTCCCCGCGCAGGTTAAGAAAGACCGTGCTTCTATCGCTAAAAAAACGAAAGAAGCGTTGAAATACACCGACTATCTGTTAGAAACTACTTCAAAAGGCGGAGATGAGGCAAAAGCTTGGATTGACAAAATAAACGGAATAAAAGCAACTAATGCGGAAAACGTTGAAATGGCGAAATCGGAGATATTAAAGCTATATGACGAAGTGTCTGCAAATCTAAGCAAGATAGGAAGATTTCTTGACGAACAGCAGTTTTATTTGATATATATGCACTACGTGCAAGCTTATGTAATAAAGATGCAGAATGATATAAATGCTATCTTGGCATTGGCACCGTCCGCAGAGGCTGTGGAGATGTTGGTCAATGCTTATGGAGCACTCTATACCAATTTGCATAGTCTGATAGTTGTTATGCAGAAAGAGTTTTTGCAGCTAGATAACCGATTAAATAACGTATAAAGGGGCGTTTTTATGTCAGGACATAGTAAATGGGCGAACATCAAGCATAGGAAAGCAGCTCAGGATGCTAAGAAGGGCAAAATCTTCACCAAGATTGCCAAAGAAATTACCATAGCAGCAAAGCTTGGCGGTGGCGACCCTGCGGCGAATTCGCGATTGCGTTTAGCACTTGATAAGGGACGTGCCGCTAATATGCCACGCGATAATGTCAGCAGAGCTATCCAAAAGGGCACGGGCGAAGGCGCAGAAACTAACTACGAGGACATTACCTATGAGGCTTATGGTCCTGCTGGGGTCGGCATACTCGTCCATGCACTGACAGACAATAAAAACCGCTCTATTACGGACGTGCGTAATGTTATCACTAAACGTGGCGGCTCTATGGCAGAAGCGGGCAGTGTTAGCTGGCAGTTTGAGATGAAAGGCGTTATAGAGGTAGACGTAAAAGCTTGCTCTGAAGATGAAATTATGGAGCTAGTGTTGGATGCTGGTGCTGAAGATTTTATCACAGATGGTGATATATATTCAATTACTACCGCGCCCACCGATTTTGAAGCGGTAAAGAGGGTGATAGAGGGCAAAGGTTACGTTGTGAGCTACGGCGAGGTGACGATGAAGCCAAAAGCCACTATACAGGTGTCGTCTAACGACGCTAAAAAAATTATCGGCATAGTTGATGCATTAGAAGATTTAGACGATGTGCAAGATGTTTATGGCAACTATGATATTAGCGATACTGATTTAGAGGGGCTAGAATAATCATTTAATGCTATATTTCATGGGTATAGACCCAGGTTTGAATAAAACAGGGGTTGGCATTATCGGCTGGGATAAGGGTAAGCTGAGCTATCAGGGGCATGCACTCGTCAGGTCAGACGTTAGAGCACCCTTTACTGAGAGGCTTTCACAGATTATTTCGGGACTACAGGCACAGCTGTCGCGCTTTAGCTATCACTCTGCTGCAGTAGAGGACGTATTTCATTCTGTAAATGCTAGAAGTGCGCTACTATTGGGGCAAACGCGCGGAGCTATACTTGCCACGCTGTTAAACTACGGTGTGCCGATATGCGAATACACCGCATTGCAGATAAAGCAAACGGTCACGGGGTATGGTAGGGCGGAAAAAGAGCAGGTGGCTAAAATGGTGGCACTACAGTTGAATATTGTCATTAAGAAGCAATTGCCGTTAGATGTAACCGATGCCCTAGCTGGCGGGATATGTTTGGCGATAAACCAAACGGGGAAGGTTAGATGATATATAGACTATCAGGCACACTTATTATGAAAGACGGCGGCAAGGTAGCCGTAGATGTGAATGGTGTCGCCTACTACGTGTCACTCTCTATGAATTCCTACGCGGCTATGCCAGCTGTGGGGGAGTGCACGGAATTGTTCACTTATCTAGCTGTTAAAGAAGATGCGCTAAGCTTATTCGGTTTCACTACGCTAGACGAGCGGGCGTTGTTCTTGCTATTAAATACTGTATCAAAGATAGGACCTAAGCTTGCGCTAACTATACTTGGTAGCATAGGTGCGGGGGAGCTGGCAGGTGCGGTCGTAGGCGGCGATTTAGACAGGCTTAGTAGGTTGCCCGGTATCGGCAGAAAAACCGCAGAACGCATAGTCTTAGAGCTAAAAGATAAGATGAAGCCTTACGAGGGGATAATGGTTGCTACGCCCGTGCAACGGAGCGTTCACGATGATGTAATAAGTGCTTTGTGCAATCTAGGCTATAAACCAGCAGATGCAGACAGGATAGTGCATTCCCTTAAAGGGGACGATTTCAATGCTATACTCAAACAGGCACTTGCGCGGCTGAACGGGTAAAATGATGAACGAAATCTACGAACGGACGGAGCGCGAAGAGGACAGGCAACTAGGAATACGTCCGAGTAGCTTTGCCGAATATACGGGGCAACAGAAGCTAGTTGAAAACTTGCAAATATACGTTGCGGCGACTAAAAAGCGCAACGAGGGGCTAGACCATTGTTTGTTCTATGGTCCACCCGGTCTAGGTAAAACAACGTTGGCAAATATCATAGCCCACGAGCTAGGCGTTAATATTCGCGTTACGTCTGGTCCCACCATAGAGCATGCGGGGGCACTCTCTGCCATACTCACTAATTTAGAGGAGCACGATGTCTTATTTATAGACGAAATTCACCGCATAAATGCATCAGTAGAGGAGAAGCTCTACCCCGCAATGGAAGATTTTAAGCTAGATTTAATCATCGGACAGGGTCCTGCCGCACGGACAGTGCAAATAGACCTGCCGAAATTCACACTAATAGGAGCGACTACGCGCAAAGGCTCACTAGGAAAACCATTTTTAGACAGATTTGGTATCGTATGGCGACTAGAATACTACGATAAAAAAGACTTAAGCTCCATAATAGGCAGGTCGGCGCGGTTACAGAATATTAAGATAGATGAGGTAGCAAAGTTGGCTATAGCGAGTGCCAGCAGGGGCACTCCACGTATAGCTAATAGGATATTGCGCCGTATGCGCGATTTTGCCGATGTGTTTAATCAAGGCATTGTCAGCGGAGACGTAGTGGCAGACGGGCTGACTAGGCTGGAGATAGGTGATGGCGGGCTAGATTCATCAGATAGAGCTTATCTATCGGCAATTATAGAGAAATACGAGGGAGGACCAGTCGGGTTAGATACGTTAGCGGCGACCTTATCAGAAGAGCCAGACACCATAGAGGGGATAATAGAATCCTACCTGATAATGGAGGGCTATGTAAAAAAAACTCCACGCGGTAGAGTAGCCACCAACAGAGCTTTTGACCTACTAGGAATCAGCCCACAGACAAAACAAGCCAATATAAGCGATTTGCTAGATGAAAGTGTTGACCATCTATCAGGTAGATAGTATAATAGCTTGTTACAGGAGGCACTATGTCTGGCACAAGTTACTCTGACAGTGGCGTGAATATCAATGCTGGTAATGAGTTCGTTGAACAAATTAAACCCATTGTTAAAACTACATTTGATGCATACGTACCCAGCGGACTTGGCGGGTTTGCCGCTTTTTACGATATTGCACGTTTCAAGGCTATGTCAGAGCCTATGCTGGTTTCCTCCACAGACGGCGTAGGCACTAAACTAAAAGTGGCTATTGAAGCAGGCGTTTATAACAGCGTTGGTATAGACCTAGTCGCTATGAGCGTGAACGACCTTGTAGTTTGCGGTGCGCGTCCGTTGGTGTTCTTAGATTACTTCGCTACAGGCAGGCTGGACGTATCCGCTGCGGTAGAAGTGTTGCGCGGAGTGGCAGAGGGTTGCAGGCAGGCGGGCACCTCCCTTGTAGGCGGAGAAACTGCCGAAATGCCGGGAATGTATGCCAAAGGGGATTTTGACCTTGCAGGTTTTGCCGTAGGTATAGTTGACAAACCAAATATTATTGACGGAAAAAATATAAAAGCTGACGATATAGTTGTGGGGCTGGCATCATCGGGCTTTCACTCAAACGGCTATTCGCTATTAAGAAAGATATTGGCTGATAGACTTATGAGCGTGAATGATTTAATCCCGACATACGGCACGGTGCAAGAGCTACTGCTCACACCTACCAAAATATACGTGAAAGCTGTTCTAGCGGCACTAGAGGCGGGGGTTAAAATAAAAGGGATGGTTCACATTACAGGTGGCGGGTTCTATGATAATATCCCGCGAGTGTTGCCGAAAGACGTGGACGTAGTGCTAGACAACTCAGCATTCCCGCAAGTGCCAGCGATAGAGGCGTTTAGGACGCTGACCGATACGGACGAACACGAGCTATACCGCACATTCAATATGGGTGTGGGTTATGTGTTTATTATAGACGAGTCTGAGTTTGGTAAGTTGAGTATTGCCCTAGCACCATTCGGTGAACTAACCTATAAAATAGGCAAGGTGGTAAGTGGCAAGCGCGAAGTGCACATAAAAGGGGTAGATTTATAGTGGCTGATGTAAAAACTATCGGTGGGCAGGCTATTATTGAGGGGGTGATGATGCGCGCACCCGGTATGCTGTCTATGGCGGTGCGCACACAGGCGGGCGACATAGTCGTGAAAAAGCAGCCAATCTTACTAGACCGTATAAAAGCATTCAAACTGCCGTTTTTGCGTGGGTTAGTGGGACTTTACGATGCACTAGTGTTGGGGATAGGTGCGCTTAATTTCAGTGCGGAGCAGTCAGGGACTGAGGACGAAAAGATGAGCAAGTTGGAAACCATTGTCAGCATAGTGGTTGGACTTGGGCTTGGTGCACTCCTGTTTATATTCCTACCGCTCTGGCTAACGGAGTTCTTAAAAAATTACTGGCAGTCTTTAGATAATTCCTTTTTTTTGTTCAACGCTGTTGACGGCATTTTGCGCGTGTTGTTCTTTGTGTTATACCTGTTTATTATCACTAGGTTCAAGGATATTCAGCGTGTGTTTGAATATCACGGAGCAGAGCACAAATCAATATTTGCCTACGAAGACGGGCTTGAGCTGAATATTGAAAATGCCCGCAAAATGAGTCGTTTTCATCCGCGTTGCGGGACAAGTTTCCTGCTGATAGTAATGCTTGTAGCGATAGTGTTGTTTTCGCTAGTGCCAAAAGATTCTTCATTTGTGATAAAGCTAGGTGCACGGGTGGTCTTGTTGCCTGTGATAGCTGGTATTGCTTACGAAGTATTAAAACTCAGCGGTAGGCATAGCAAGAATGCATTTGTAGCTATTTTGATTGCACCCGGACTATGGCTACAGCGGCTCACAACTAGAGAACCAGACGATAGCCAGCTAGAGGTGGCAATCGTTTCTATCAAAACGGCACTGGCAGAGGATGAAGTAGAGCTGGACGGAGTGCGCTGTATAGACTAAAGTTCTACCACCGTTATTGCATTCCCGCCCTCTTCGTTGCTAGCTAGGGCATAGCGTTTGACAGATGAGGAGCTTTTCAGGTATTCGTGAATAGCGGCTCGCAACTGCCCAGAGCCTCTGCCATGCACAATATATACCTGTTCATAGCCCGATAGTCGCGATTCGTCTAAATATTTATCCAGCAGGTCTAATGCTTCTTCTACGCGTTTGCCGACTAGCAGTAGCTCTCGCCGCACAGCACGTGTCTTGCTTGCTGTTGTATCGCTCTTAACCTTTACATTCTTGCCCGTTCTATTATCTATGCGCCTGCCGACTATATCGCGCAGTTGCATGCGCATTTTAAGCCCCTCTAGGTCAATAAAGGCGGTGTCTTTTTCTATGGATATAATCTGCGCCACCTTTGAATATTGCTCTAAAAAGACGATGTCGCCCGCCTTTAACCCCTCTATTAGCTTTCTGGCAGACTTTGCTCGTTCAATCTTTTCATTGACGCCTTTTATTGCCTCGTCTATTTGCTCGGTGCTATCCTTAACTTTGCCTTTATTACCATCGTTGGCAAGCCTACGGGCGCGCTGCAACAGTGATGTTGTCTCCTCTAATAGCTCTAGTTCGCGTTTAGCAAGCCGCTGTTTCAAATCCGCCTCGCCCGCCTCAATGCGCTTTTCTCGCTCTAGCAATTCCTGCCGCTGGCTCTCTAACGTCCGTTTTATGTGCTCTGCTTCAGCCCGCATTAGCGAAATTTCTTCTAACTCTACTTCACGCGCACCCTTTAACGCATCAATTCGCCGCTGTGCCACCTCCGTAATGCTGGAGGGGAAACCCAGTCGCCTTGCAGTCATTATCGGGCGCAGCGACCCTATAATGACTGC
>NZ_BAAIHG010000059.1:0-7871 GCF_054655775.1 Candidatus Termitispirillum reticulitermitis
GCGCGCAAGCGGAACGGTTAGGAATTTGCAGGGAGAGTTTGCACTCCTGTCAGGTTGCAAGGTGAACGGATATGAGATACACATGGGAGAAACTAGCGAAGATAGCAGCATCGTGCGCTTTTCAGACATTCAGGTAAATGGCAGAAACGTTATAGACGGTTCAGTATCGGGCAATATATTAGGCAGTTATTTGCACGGATTGTTTGATAGCGTGTATATTGTTGGACGGCTGATAGATATACTTGCAAAGCGTAAAGGTATTGATGTTTATAGCGAGGGGATGCAAGACACGAATACTTACAAGCAGAAACAGTATGATTTGTTGGCAAACCTTGTGCGGGACAATATTGATATGAATAGTTTATATTCCATTATAGGGGTAGCCTAGTCTATGGAACGGGATAAAAACAAAAAACTATTTATTTCGGCACTCTTTTTGGCGGGCAAATCACTAGAAGTGCAATTTTTTCAGAAATTCATCAATAGCCCTGAGATAGAGGCTGATTTGGCTACTTTTGCAGACGAATTTAACGTTATGAATACAGGTCTTGAAATTCGTGCAGTGTCTGGAGGGTATCAATTAGTGAGTGCTCCTGATGTAAGCGATACGTTGTCTAAATATTTTGGAGCGCGTAGCGATGGACTGTCTCGCGGAGCACTAGAAACATTATCGGTTATCTCCTATAAACAGCGCAGCACGAAGGCAGAGGTTGATACTATACGAGGTGTTGACTGTTCCCATACTATGAGAGTTCTATTAGAAAAGGGCTTTATTGCGTCTGCTGGACGCAGGAACGTAGCTGGTAAGCCCCTTGAATACGTAACTACTAAATATTTCCTAGAATATTTTGGGCTGAAAAGTATCTCTGAGTTACCGACTTTCCGTGAGTGGCAGGAACTGCACAGCCAATGAGTGAACTTATTAGACTTACTAAACGAATTGCACAGACGGGCAAATATTCACGCCACGAGGCTGACAAGTTGGTAGCAGTCGGCAAAGTATCGGTAAATGGTGTCATAGCACTATCAGGAACGAAGGTTAGCGATGCTGGGACTGAAGAAATAGTCGTAAATGGCGTTCCGCTTCAAGGGGGTAACGATGATATTTATAAATTTCACAAACCACGCAAGGTAATGTCAACATACAGCGACCCATCTGGTAGGCGCACATTGGCTGATTTTGAGGGATTGAGTAACTCTAGAATGGGCTATTCAGGCAGGCTTGACTACGATAGCGAAGGACTAATGCTGTTCACCAGCAACGGCGGATTGATATACAAGATGCAACATAGTGACTTTAACGTAGAAAAAGAGTATATTGTAGATAGCGATAAGGAAATATCTGCTCAATGGCTACGCCGTTTGCGTGCGGGGATAGATATTGAGGGGGAACATTTTTTGCCGTGCAAGGTGGAGCGTGTGAGCAAATGTAAATATAACGTAGTGCTGATAGAGGGGAAAAAGCGTGAGATTCGCAGAATGTTCAAGGAAGCTGGGGCAAAAGTTATGCGACTTATTAGGGTAAGGATAGCTAGTGTGTTGCTCTGGAACATGCCAGAGGGTGCACTGATTAAACTATCTGAAATTGAGCGGGAGGAGCTAGTCAAATGTATAGGATAACCGTAACGAAAGATTTCTCATCAGCTCATAATTTGCGTGGCTATGAGGGCAACTGTGAAAATCTGCACGGACACAACTGGGTTATAAAGGCAGCGTTTGTAGGCGATAAGCTAAACGAGCTTGGCATGCTTGTTGACTTTAGGCTTGTAAAAGCGTGGCTAAAAGAGATATTGGACGCATTAGACCATCGCTATCTTAATGAACTTGAGATGTTTAAGACAATGAATCCCACTAGCGAAAATATCGCAAAATATATATATGATGAGTTAACCAATCGCGCATCAGCTCTCGTAACGGTAGATAGTGTTGTAGTGTATGAAAACGCCGATGCATGTGCAGAATATAGAGGATAAGAGGTTATGGCTAATAAAAAAATTAATTTTGAAGATAAGATGAAACGGTTAGAGGAGATAGTAACCAACATGGAATCTGGCACTATATTGCTGGACGAAGTGGCGGTGCTATTCAAAGAAGGGGCAGTATTGTCTAAAGAGTGCAAAGCAGAATTAGACAAGCTGAACGCTGTAGTCAAAGAAGTGCAAGAGGGTAGCGAATGTAATGAATATGGGAACAGCAATGCTTGAGGACTATCTAAAAACTGTTTCTGTGATAGTTGAGGACTGGTTTAGTAAGAATTTGACTAGCGATGATGCCCATGCGGACAAGCTGTATGAAGCTATGAAATATAGTCTGCTAGCGGGTGGTAAGAGATTGCGCCCAGCACTTCTGCTCGCTGGTTATAATATATTTGATAAATCTGAGCTAAATAGTGAGCACCCAGCGTTGTTTGCCGCTGCCGCTGTTGAGATGTTACATACGTATTCTCTGATACACGACGACCTGCCGGGTATGGATAGTGATGAGCTACGGCGCGGACGCCCTACAAACCATATAGTATACGGTGAATGGGCGGCGATACTTGCGGGGGACGGTCTACTCACTGAAGCCTTTAACGTATTATTAACTGGTGAACTACCAGCAGACAGGCTCATAAAAGTTGCGATAGTTGTATCGTCAGCCTGCGGAGCACGTGGTATGGTGGCGGGGCAGTTTGTTGATATGCAGTCGCAAGGTGTTTTGATAGGCGAAGTTTCAATGGAAACGCTGAACTATATTCATATACGCAAGACTGCAATGTTTATCTCTGCAGCTATACAGGCGGGCGGGATACTGGCGGGGGCGGAGAATAGCGATATTGCCCGTCTAAAAGAATACGGCGATAAGCTCGGACTAGCCTTTCAGATAGCGGATGATATTCTGGATGTAACTTCCACCACCGAACAGCTAGGGAAACCTGCAGGGAGCGATGAAAAGTTGGACAAACTTACGTACCCTAAGATGTTTGGGTTAGATGTTTCAAAGAGCATTATGAATGATTTGCTGATTTCTGCTACGGAACAGCTTGTTGATTACGGGGCACGTGCCGCAATATTACAGGAAGTAGTAGCGTTTGTGGGAGGTAGGAGGGTATGATAGATAAAGTCCAATATCCTATGTTAGCCAGATTAGAGCAGCCTTTCCTAGATATTAAACAACTTGGTTATAGTGAGCTGACGGTTTTAGCTGGTGAAGTCAGAGAACTAATAATTGAAGTGGTATCTAAAAACGGGGGACATATAGCACCCAGTCTCGGCGTGGTGGAGTTGACAATAGCACTATTGCGTGTGTTTAACCCTGATAATGACAGGATAATATGGGACGTGGGACATCAAAGCTATCCTTATAAAATTTTAACAGACAGGCGGGATAGATTTCACACATTACGCCAATTTAATGGCATCAGCGGGTTTAGTAATGTATCTGAAAGTCGCTATGATGCGTTCGGCACAGGACATGCCAGCACCTCTGTGTCAGCTGGGGTAGGGATGGTATGTGCAGATGAGATATTAAAAAATGCGCGTCATGTAATATCTGTAATAGGCGACGGCTCACTTACAGGTGGCATGGCATTTGAGGGGTTGAATGCACTCGGCTCTACCAACAAGCCGATGATAGTCATATTAAATGATAATGAGATGTCTATTGGCAAGAACGTAGGGGCTTTATCAGCAATGCTCTCACGCATACTAACAGGAGAATCCGTTTCTGCCGTGAGACGTAAGTTAAAGAACTTTATTGAGAATGCCCCGTTCGGCGACAGATTAAAACGGTTGGCAAAACGATTTGAAGAGAGTGTAGTGTCTCTATTTACACCGGGAATATTGTTTGAAGAGTTAGGTTTGCGCTATGTTGGACCAATTGATGGACACAATGTTCGCGGTATTGAAGATGCTCTAAAAGTTGCACTAGACTATAAATGCCCTGTTTTGCTCCACATCACTACTATTAAAGGATATGGATTTGCCCCTGCGGAAGAGCATCCAGAAAACTTTCACAGCTCATCTTCGTTTGACAGAGCAACGGGGCTTCAAGATAAAGGCGGTGTGGGGAGTAGCTGGACAGATAAATTCGGCGAAAAAATGTTAGAACTCGGCGAACGCGATAAACGAGTAATGGCTGTTACTGCGGCTATGACAGACGGCGTGGGGTTGACAAAATATGCAAAGGCTTTTCCTGATAGATTCTTTGACGTTGGCATTGCCGAAGAGCATGCAACTACCTTTGCGGCAGGTTTAGCAATATCAGGCTTAAAGCCTTATGTTGCGATATATTCTACGTTTTTGCAGCGTGCTTTTGACCAAATCATACACGATGTAGCTCTTCAGAAACTACCCGTGCGCTTTTGCATAGATAGGGCAGGTTTGGTAGGAAATGATGGTGCTACACACCATGGAGCTTTTGACATTAGTTATCTGCGCATTATTCCTAATATGAATATATGGCTACCGCGCGATACCGATGAGTTGTCAGAGATGTTAGAACTTTCACTGGACTGGCAGAATCTTCCGCTTGCTATCCGCTACCCACGCGGACGCGTTATACTTGACGATAGTATTCCAAAACAAAAATTAGCATTAGGAGAGCCTGAAGTCGTATTTGAGGGTAATGGCGATATAGTAATAGTATCGGCAGGGCATATGTTCAGCGAGGCTAACAAGTTCTATAATAAACTAAAATCCTCTGGGATTAACCCGACGTTAGTGAACTTACGCTTTTTATCCCCGTTAAATACTAATAGGTTAGTAGAATTAACCGGTAGCGCAAAACATGTATGGAGCTTTGAAGAGAATGTTCGTGCTGGCGGTGTAGGGGAGATGCTTACCTGTTTGTTAGCTACCAATAAATCAACTGCTCATGTCAATATAATGTCGTTGCCAAACAGCTTTGTTACACATGGCAATACTGATAAGCTACGCGAAAGCGTAGAGCTGACAGCTGATGCAGCATATAGATTGTTCTGTAGCCAATAACCTAGCTTATTTTGTTGTTTTTATCTTATCGCGCCACATCTTTGCGGTAGCGAGCACGTCGCTTTCGTTTATAGTGGTAAGCGTTTTATCTTTCATAAGCTGTCTGCCTGCTACGAACATATCTGTAATATTACCCTTGTTCGCGCTGTATATGAGGTTAGATAGCGGATTATAGACTGGCTGCATATTAGATGAGTTATATGAAACTACTATAAAATCAGCCTGTTTGCCACTCTTAATAGTGCCGATATTATCTAAATGCAATGCTTCTGCGGCACTTCGGGTAGCAGAAACAAAAGCAGTTTCTGCGTTAAATGCTGTGGGGTCGTTCATAAAAGCCTTTTGCAATAATGCTGCAGTCTGTATCTCAGCCAGCATATCTAGGTCGTTATTGCTAGATGCGCCGTCAGTAGCGATAGTTACGTTCGCCCCAGCATTCAATAGTTTTTGAATAGGGGCAAAGCCACTAGCTAGTTTCATGTTGCTATGGGGGCAATGAGCGATAGAGGCTTTTTTGCTACCTAAGAACGCAATTTCGTTATCGTCTAAATGAACGCAGTGAGCAAATATAGAGTGGCAGTCAAATGCACCTACGCTATCCATAAGCTCAACAGGTCTTTTGCCATACTTTGATACCGTATCGCTTATCTCCCTAGCAGTTTCGGATAGGTGAGTGTGCATCAACGTATTATGTTTCTGACAAAACTTTACTGCAGCCTTATAAACATCAGGTGTAGCAGTGTATGGTGCGTGAGGGCAAATAGCTATATTTATCAACAAATTGTCTTGATATTTCTCAACTAATTCTTTAGATTTATTTAGATTGGCTTCTATATCTCCGAACATTGCGCAACCTACAACTCCGCGAAGTCCAATGCTGCTTAAGATATCTGCCTCAATATCAGAGTAGAAATACATATCATTTATACAAGAGACACCGCTATGGATTAGCTCGCAAACGGCAAGTTTCAACCCGTCTCTAATGAAATCTGCCGACAATAATCTTTTCTCTGCGGGCCAGATATGCTCATTAAGCCATATATCCAACGGTAAGTCGTCTGCATATCCGCGCAACAACGACATTGCGGCATGCGTATGTGTATTTATAAGGGCGGGGAATATGCCACTATTTTCAAATTTATGTTGCTTATACTCATCGGGGCAGTTGTCAGCGTATCCCACAACTTGGGATTCATCTACTAATAGCCAAACGTTCATTAGTAGGGCACCATCATAGTATAGGTAGTCAGAATGATATGCATTTTTCATACGCACACTATAACATACAACAACCATACACGCAAGTAAAAACAGCTTGACATATACAGGTCATTTATAGATAATTTTAACATGAGATTATTACTACTACTATCTCTGTTTGTCTTTGCGCTTCCTGCGTGGCGGGCGATAGCACAGTCACAGCAGGAGCAGCTAGATGAGATAGTGCGCACAAAGGCTGATGCTATCAATAGCCTAGCGTTCACCCCTAATGGAGAATTAGCCGTAGCATCATTGCGCAACGGACAAGCAGGGCAACTCGTCCTATTATCACTACAAAACTGCATTGAAGAGCGCAGGTTTAATTATCCCTTATCAATATCAAATATTCTAATATTAAGGAGCGGTAAAGCATCTATATGGGGCAGTCAAGGTAGCCTACTGAAGGAATGGAGCATTGCCAGTGGCAGAGAGTTGGAAGTCTTAAAGCCTGTGGATAATGAATCCATAGATGGACTTATGCAGAGCGAAGGTGGCGAATATATGGCTCTCTGGAGCAAGTCGCAGATAGTGCTCTATGAGGTAGAGGATAAAGGATTAAAATTAGTTTGGAAGAAGAAAACAGATAGTCCCGTGTCGTCCATAGCTATAAATGCAAAAGGGGGCTATCTTTTCGTATCTGGTTATGATGGTTCTATATTTAAGTATGACATGCATGGCGATGTGATAAACAGCTTTGAGCTTGACATGACAATATATTCGCTTGCGATAGACACAACTAGAGACCAACTTATAATAGCTACTGGCGACCAGCTCTTTAAGCTAGATATCAATAGAACTAGTTTTTCACGTATCAGCACGTTGCCGTCTAACTCAGTGAAATTTAGCGATGATATGCGTTCATTGGCGGTGATAGGCAGTGAAGGCTATATAATGTATGATTATCCCAGCCTGCGTGTCTCAAAGACGGATGCGGCTGGGGGCACCAAACTAACACTAATGCCTAACGGTACGTCGGTAATATACAATAATAATGTTTTACGTTTTTTTACACGTGCTATGGACCGTAGCGTAGGTTCTGTTTATCTGTTTGATGCGACAACTGGCTTTGTATCACACAGGCTAGACTACTATGGCAATGAGATGTTTCGCTTGCTGGTATTGGACGGTAAGGTGCCTGGTGTAGAGCCGTATATAGCACAAACCAAGCTCCCAGATGTGAACGTATGCGAGCCATTCAAGACGATGCTGGCAGAAGGAACCACGACTAACACCAGTATGCTGGTAGCCAAATCTAATGTATCCCCGCTGGCAGTTCCTCCAAAGGTAGCGTCTATCTCAAAACCGACAAATGTTTCTAAACCGAGTGTACCAAAATCTAGTTCGCCAGCGACGGTCCCCGCCGTAGCAACACCAGCCGCTGTAAAACAGCCTGAGCAGTCGCAAGCTACGCAGACAACGATACAGACTAAAACTACCAGCGAACGAGAGCGTAGTGGCGGTAAGATTAATACTACCGTGAACGAGCCTGTGCTTGCTCCAGGAGCAACACCGCCTGAATGGATAAAAGATAAGTGGCTACCTTCATATTCTGCAGTTAAGACAGGCAAAGATACTAGCATTGCCTTAAATGATGGCAAAAAGCAAATTTATGATGATGTAACTAGGGCTATGATGAAAAAA
>NZ_BAAIHG010000060.1:0-7846 GCF_054655775.1 Candidatus Termitispirillum reticulitermitis
GAAAATATCAGCTAGCCCCGCAGCTAACCCTTGTTGTTGCTAATAAGCGCGCCGATACGTTGAGTTTAACTATGGAGTATTCGGCAGTTGACGTGCGTGGTAAAACCGTGCCGTCTATGCTTGATAATCCTCTGCAAAAGTCTATGGTGGAATTTATTCAGTTAATATTTATGAAGCTTCTTACATCTATGGACGAACGTTACGAGATTGTCATTTACATACCGATATTTTCTGAGAGTGGGCAGGTGCATACGCAGCGCGAAAGCTACGCCGAGCTGACATTAGATAGGGGAACTCTTGTATTTAGCAAGTCTCGTTCAGGTTCTTATGCGGACACAAATATTGCGACAGCTATTAACTACAGCATAGGCATGAACAATCTTTTTAAGGCATTTCCACATTAAAAATTTCATCGGAGGGGTTGTTTATGGTGACGATTGACAGCACGAGACTAGATAAGATTATTGCCGATTTTGCTATGCTCATAGCCGATACGGGGCTGAAAAATGCGGTCATTGGGCTTTCTGGCGGAATAGACTCTGCGTTGGCTTGTAATTTAGCTATTAAGGCTATTGGATGTGAGCATGTTTTCACCTATAATATGCCCTCTGCTACAAGCTCGCAGGCTAGCTACGAAGATTCCGCTCTCGTAGCAAAACATCTAGGTGTAGCGTTTGAGACTATCTCTATTGCGGGTATTGCGCAGGCTTATCCTAATTTTGATTTGCTTTCTGCTCACCGCAAGGGCAATATTTGCGCAAGGTTGCGGATGCTCATGCTGTTTGACAAGGCAGTTGAACATGATGCGTTGGTTATAGGCACTGGCAACAAGAGTGAGGCTATGCTAGGCTATTGCACGTGGTATGGCGATAGTGCGTGTAGCATAAATCCTCTGGCTGATATGTATAAATCGCAGGTTTATCAAGCGGCAAAACTACTGGGTATCCCAGAAAAGATTATCAATAAGGCACCTTCGGCAGACCTATACGTAGGGCAGACAGATGAGGAAGATTTCGGTTATACCTATAAAGAGCTTGATAGGCTATTAGATGAATTAGTTGAAAACGGCAAATCGCCAGAAGAGGCTATAAATGCTGGTTTTGATAGAGCGTTCGTGGAGTCTGTTGCAGAGCGGATGAATAAATATGCGTTTAAGCGATTCTTGCCTAAATGTATCAGTATAGACCAAAAATAGTAGTGCAGAAATAGGGGGGTGTGATGAGTTGTAAAGAATGTTTCACTAAAAAAGTTATCGGCGAGGCACTCACGTTTGATGACGTGCTTATAGTGCCATCAGAAAGTAACGTTCTGCCTAATGAGGTAAATACGGCAACTCGCCTAACCAACAGCATATCGCTACAGATACCCTTTGCCAGCTCTGCGATGGACACCGTTACGGAGGCTAAAATGGCTATAGCGATAGCCCAAGAGGGGGGCATAGGTTTCATACACAAGAACCTAACCCCTAGTCAGCAAGCTGATGAGGTGGATAAAGTAAAACGTTCTGAAAGTGGTATGATAGTTGACCCTATTACCATAGCTCCCGACCGCTCAGTGGCTGATGCGCTTGATATGATGAATAGGTATAAGATTAGTGGCATCCCTGTTGTAAAGGAGGAAAAACTTGTAGGAATACTTACTAACCGTGACTTGCGGTTTTTGCGCGACACCGATAAAAAAGTTTCGGAATATATGACCAGCAAGAACCTTGTAACTGTTCCAGTCGGCACATCGCTAGACGATGCAATAGACGAATTGCAAAAACACCGCGTTGAGAAATTGCTGGTTGTAGATGATAAATTCTCACTAAAAGGGCTGATAACGATAAAGGATGTGAATAAACGTCTGAAATATCCGCTAGCCTCCAAAGATGGGCTTGGCAGGTTGCTAGCAGGTGCTGCGGTAGGTGTAGCAGGTGGATATATTGATAGGATTGATGAACTTATAGGCAAGAAAGTTGACGTGATAGCCGTTGACACTGCACACGGACATTCTAAAAAGGTGCTGGAAGCGGTAAGGGCTATAAAGCACAAATACCCTGACCTGCAGCTTGTGGCGGGTAACGTTGCTACTGCCGATGCGGTAAAATCGCTTGCCAAAGCTGGTGCTGATTGCGTGAAAGTGGGGATAGGACCGGGTTCAATATGCACCACGCGTATAGTTGCAGGCATTGGTGTACCGCAAATGACGGCTATTATGGATTGTGCAAAGCAGGCTAAGCAGCTGGATATCCCTATAATTGCTGACGGCGGGATAAAATATTCAGGTGATGTGGTAAAGGCTATAGCTGCAGGTGCTGACGTGGTAATGATAGGCTCGCTGTTTGCGGGCACGCTAGAGGCGCCGGGTGATATGGAACTGTTTCAAGGGCGTAGCTATAAGGTATATCGCGGGATGGGTTCTGTTAGTGCGATGAAAGAGGGGAGCAGGGACAGATATTTTCAAGATAGTGCTCCCGATGCAAAGTTGGTGCCAGAGGGGATAGAAGGGCGTGTTCACTACCGTGGGGAGCTTTCACAGGTAATATACCAGCTGGTAGGCGGCTTACATTCTGGTATGGGCTATGCAGGCTGTGCTACGGTAGCTGATTTGCAAGAGAAGGCAAGGTTTGTGCGCATCACAAGCTCAGGGCTTGCCGAAAGTCACGTGCATGATGTGCAGATTACTAAGGAAGCACCTAACTACTGGGCAAAAAATTAGAGATGCGGGGCACTTTATTTTTCCAGCAAATAGCCGATATTAGACTATAATGATTACACATATATGCGAGCTTGTTGTCCGCGCCATTAGGCTACTGCTTGTATTAGCATTCGTCTGTGCTAGTTATGCTACATTCACTATGCCTGCTGTTGCGGCTGATGACTATGGAAGTCTGCTTATGGAGTATAACGCTCTGCTGGGTAAATCGCGCTCCGCATATTCCATTCTGGGCGATAGATTGTATAGACTATATTTATCAGATACTAATGGGAGTAACGCCTCTGATGCACTACTGCTTGCTGGTAAAACCTATAAGTTGAGCTATGAAAAATATGGACAAAGCAGCGATATGAACAGCGCGCATAAATACCTATCAATGCTTGCTGATAACGCCACATATAACACGCCTGATGCGTTATTGGAGTTGGCGGAACTTTACAATATAAAGCGCGATTATGCATCAGCACAGTTCACGCTGAGCAAGATAAAAAAACGCTATCCTGAATCTAACGTTGCGCTCGCTGCTGATGGAATGCTTGCAGACCTAGCGCGTATGGGGCAGAGCGGTGGCGATAACGATAGTCCCAAAAACTACGTTGTGCCGAAAGGGATTGCAGAAGATATTGGTAAAGATAATACAGGCAAACGTTTTGTTGAAGTAGATTCCTTTGTGCCTGAAGATGCCAGCGGTGCAGTTGTTATAAACGATATTCGTTACTTTTCAGCAAGCGACTATACCCGTATAGTGGTGGACGTGAGCCGTCCCGCGGCGTTTGAGAAGTATTGGCTGAAAGAGAACCCTGCGCAAAAACTTCCTCCTAGGCTATATATTGATATTGATAATGCGACAGTCGGCAAGGGCGTGGCAAAAGACATCAGCATAAAAGATGGGCTTGTAAGCAATGTGCGTTGGGCGTATAACAGACCGGGCACCACGCGTATAGTGTTAGACTCGCAATCTATACAGAACTTCACAGTGTTTCAGATGTCAAACCCTGCGCGGATAATAATAGACGTGAGCAAAGGCGATAAGTTTCCGAAAGCACAAGCTATTACTGCTACTCCGCCACCACCAAGTTCGCAGCAGCAGGATGCTATCACTAGACAGCCCGCCAGCAGTGCTAACCAAACGTTGGCTAGCGTGTTCGGATTAAAAATTAACACAATAGTAATAGACGCAGGGCACGGCGGCAAAGACCCGGGCTGTTCCTACTATGGGCTGAAGGAAAAGGACATCACGCTTATCATAGCCAAGCAGTTGCGTGCTATGCTGAAATCTAAGACAAAGCTAAATGTATATATGACGCGTGAAACAGATGTGTTTATTCCGTTGGAGGAGCGCACAGCGATAGCCAACAAGCTAAAAGCTGATATATTTGTATCCATCCATATAAACGCAGCACCTAAGAACAGGGCGGCTTCTGGTGTTGAGACGTATATATTGAACATTACAAATGACAAAGCCGCATTAGAAGTAGCGGCGTTTGAAAACCAAGCAACTACTAAATCAATATCTGACCTGCAGGGTATATTGAAAGATATAATGCAAAGCTCTAAGCTAGAGGAGTCAACATTGTTGGCAAAAGCAACGCAAAAGGGGATGGCTAATACTATGAAGCTGTCAAATAAGCAAAATATTGGGATAAAGCAAGCACCTTTCTTTGTGCTTGTAGGTGCAAATATGCCAGCGATATTGACTGAAGTAGGTTTTCTGTCAAATAAAAACGAGGCTGAAAGGATGAGAACATCAGAATATCAAAAGCTGGTTGCGCAGGGCATTTTTAACGGCATACTAGCGTATGCTGGCAGGTATAACCAGTAAGATAACGCTGTCCGTTTCATCTGTTAGCGTAATACTTAAATTAGCAATTTCTTTAGAATATTTGCCAGTGTGAAATTTTGTTTTAAGAAATTATTTTTGCTCATCTTCCTGTATTTTTCGGGTGTCCATGAGTTGTGCAGATACACAACCCCCCCCCCAGCGGTAGCGTTCAGAACATAGTCTGATAGCTCATTTTCAAAATAAAACTCAATATACACCTTTATCGGGTCATCGTAGCTGATAGCGTTTTCTTGCGCCCAGTTCACCTCTGGCAGTGCCCTGATAGCAAGTCTATCAACTGAGTGGAAATGATTTTCATCAGCGTCTCTTAATATGTATCCTAGTATGCCGTTGCCGAGATAGTTCCAGCGTTCCATCTTACCCAGATAGCGTTTGCGGAGTATGGGGTATAGTAGTTTTTTTACAGGGTTGTTTTGATAGTTCTTGTACGTAGCTATACGTTTTTTTATCCCGTATTCCCATTTACAGAGGACTTCTGCATTTGGTTTAGCCACGATAAAGCCAATATGCTGGTGCAGTAAGATTAGCTCAGAATTTATATTAAAAATATCCTTTACCTTCTCTGATGTGATTATGGTGTCTGTGTCTAGCCATACTCCGCCGTATCTCTTTAGAACGGCGCACCTGATAGCATCTGCTTGTTTCGGTAGCGAGAAGTTTTTATAGAGTGTGTCATCGTAATAGCCTTTGCCTAGATAGTCATCCACATTTGAGTAGTCTAGTAGCACAATATCGTATTCGGGCAGGAATTTTTTCCATGTCTCCATACATAGTTTAAGATAGTTAGGGAGTTTTCTGCGAGGCTCCCAAAATGTCCAGATTGTTTTATTATTTTTAAGCATCTCTCACCATAAATATATTTTCTAAATGAACCGTAGCCATGTTGCCTCCGTAAAAGTGAGGTATGCTCCTATCACAGAACATACCGCTGAATGTAGCAATACTTATTTGGCTTGCATGATTTCTAAGAACGATTTAACGCGTTGTTCCTTTTCAGCAATCATCTTAATATAGTCAATCTTTATGCCGTTGGTCATAGCTTCCTGAACTGTAGGCAGGCGGAACTTTTCAGGCACTGAAACATCTTCACGCACAGGCAAGGTGCCGGTATTAGCAATAATTTGTTGGGCGTCTTTAGTAAGCATATAGTCTATAAACTTTTGAGATGCGTCAAGCTGAGCACCCTTACTATCCTTTAGGATAGCGATAGGGCTGGGAATGACCAAAAGTTCTTTTGGATATGCCATAGCTATGGTTGCACCCTTTTCTACCTTGTCAAAGGTAATGTAGTCAACGCCTAGACATGCTACAAGTTCACCAGATGCAGTGTCATCCACAACTTGCCCAGAGCCTTGTCCGACTTTCGCCTTGTTCTTGCGCAAATCTTTGAAGTATTGGTCACCGAACACTGATTGCAGCATTGCAACGCTGACATAAGTTGCTCCTGATAAGGCAGGGTTAGCGATAGCAAAACCGTCATTATATACCGGTTTGAACAGGTCTTTCCATTCAGTAGGCACAGCTGTAACCTTCTTGGTGTTATAGACTATGCCAAGCGTCCCAAGACGGGCAGGCACAAAGTAGTCATCAGTTTGTTCTAGTGGGTTTAAGGCACCAGTAGTATTAGGTTTGTAGGCGATAAGCAATTTGTCTTCTTTCATCTTGTAGAAATCGGGCACTTCACTAGTCCATATCACGTTAGCGGTGATTGTTCCGCTTTCACGTTCAGCAGCTATTTTAGCCATTAGCTTACCTGCACCAGCTGATTGGTAGTCTATATCAATGTTCGGATATTTCCTTGCAAAATCTTCCTTAATGGCACTCATTAAAGATTCTTTCAATGATGTATAGACTATCAACTTGGTCTTAGCACCAGCTCCCTTGCCACAACTAACTGCACTAAATATCAACACGCATACAGACAGCAAAATAGCGAGTTTCTTCATAACTAAATTTCTCCCTTAATGTATAATATAAAACACGTTTATATTTATACTAGCCTATCAAGAGATAGTCAAATAAAAATACTATTCGTTTATAGCCTCCGCAAGCAAGGCTATGGTCATAACATATTTCAAGCTCTTATTGTATCTGTGTATAGGGCAAGCATTTTCAAAGAATATAACTGCCTCAAACATCCCCTCCTCGCTGTCTTCCGCTAGTTTAGCGAGCATGCCTATCTCTTTACTTTTATATTTAGGGGGTATCTTTATCCCCATCTCGCGATATTCTCCTATGCTACGCATGTTCTCTTCGTTGCAAGGGTTTGTCTTGTATGTGTCGTTGTCTAGGCTGTTCGGCACAGACACGACAGTTGCTACGTGTGGTTTATTCTCCTGCCAGCCTTTGTCTTTCAGATAGTTGCCAACACTCATTATTGCATCGTCGTGATTAGTCACTATATCAACAAGTCCGTCTCCATCTCCATCTACAGCGTATTTTTTTATATTGGAGGGCATAAACTGCGGTATGCCTATAGCTCCAGCATAAGAGCTTAAATACTGAACTGATTCTGTGTTTTGCTTGTTGGCAAAGACTAGCAAGGCTTCAAGTTCTTCCTTAAAATATTTAGCTCTGCGCGGGTATTCAAAGGCAAAGGTAGATAAGCTCTGTAGTGCGCGGTATTTCAGCTTAAATTCGCCGAAATTAGTTTCTACTCCCAGTAGGGCAGTCAGGACATTGTTTGGCACGTGATACTCTTTATATGCCTTTGTCAGGGTAGCATTATGCGTTGACAGATATTTTTTGCCGTTTGATATGCGTTCATCGTTCACCATTATGCCTAGATAGTAGCTCCATGTGCGTTTTTCTGCGGGGGTGTTCATACGTTCGAGCATTGCGTAGTCAAATTTTATGGTGCTAAAAGTCTTTTCTAAAGCCTTTTTATTTAGGTTGTTGCGTTTAGAGACATCAGCTATGAATTTCTGCACATCTTTATACTGGGATATGGGGTTAGTCCTCTTTTTAGCAACCTCATAAGCGTAGCTGTGGTGGCATGTGCACATGCTGAATATGAGCAAAAACAGGATTATTGCGATGTGTTTCATAATTACAACGGGCAGTCTTACACGAGTTGGCTATGATGTCAAATTGTTTTTTTCCTCCCCTCTAAACGATTATCAGAATTTTATCAGCTGCATTATTGTTTGTGGCAGAGCGTTAGTTTGCGAGAGCAGGTTTGTTTGTGTGGTCATTAGTAGTTGTTTTTTTGCTAGGTCAGCGGAAGCCTCTGCGAAGTCTAGGTCTCTTATCTGAGATTCAGCAGATATTGTGTTTTGCTGTGTAGTGTTAAGTGTTCTTATA
>NZ_BAAIHG010000061.1:0-7728 GCF_054655775.1 Candidatus Termitispirillum reticulitermitis
ATTTTAATGTTCCCGTGTTTGCCAAGAAAGGTGAGGACAATGCTACTTATTACAAACACCTTGAGGCGGGTATCGCTCATGAACCGCATATTACTATGGATGATGGTGCTGACCTTGTAAGTGCAATATTAAAGAATCACCCTGAACTCCATAAGCATATTATAGGCAGTATGGAGGAAACGACTACAGGGGTGATTAGGTTGAAAGCTATGCAAGAGGCGGGTGTGTTGCGTTTCCCTGTAGTAGCGGTGAACGATGTTCAAACAAAGTTTATGTTTGATAACAGATACGGCACGGGTCAATCTACTATAGACGGCATTATTCGCGCTACGGATGTGCTCATTGCGGGTAAGACGTTTGTTGTGGCGGGTTATGGCTGGTGTGGGCGCGGACTCGCGAGCAGGGCGCGCGGACTTGGAGAATCGCTCACGGATAGCTGCAAGCACAGGCATATCTTTATCAGCCCATAAAATTCTTTTCTTGCCCGCAGATGCAAGCGATTCGTCTCTAACGTCATATTTCATTATTATGCTCCTAGTTTGCCAGCAAGAGCAGCTATTTCCCCTGCCTTGTCAGTCTTTTCCCAAGTAAAGCCATCTCTGCCGAAGTGCCCGTAAGCAGCAGTACTCTTAAATATCGGTTTCCTCAGGTCTAACGCCTTTATGATACCATTAGGGGTAAGGTCAAAGATTTTATCAACAATCTTTTCTATCTCTACCTCTGGTATCTTACCCGTGCCGAACGTATCAACCAATATAGACACTGGTTTTGCCACACCTATAGCGTAAGCCACCTGTAGCTCGCACTTGTCAGCAACACCCGATGCGACAATATTCTTAGCCGCCCAGCGCGCCGCATAAGCAGCAGAGCGGTCAACCTTAGTGGCATCTTTGCCGCTGAATGCGCCACCACCATGGTGACCCGAACCGCCATAACTATCAACTATTATCTTTCTGCCAGTAAGCCCGCAGTCGCCCATAGGTCCGCCAATAGCAAACCTGCCAGTCGGGTTTATGTGATAGATTATCTTATCGTCAAAAAGTTCGGCAGGGATAACGGGACGGACAACATTTTTTATAATGTCCGCACGAAGCTGTTCCATATCAGCATCTTCGCTATGCTGAGAAGAAACAACTACCGTATGCACACGCAAAGCCTTGCCATCTTGATATTCTATCGTCACCTGAGACTTGCCGTCTGGACGCAGATAGTTCAAAAGTCCATCTTTACGAACCTTAGTCAGCCGCATACACAGCTTGTGGGCAAGCATTATCGGCAGTGGCATCAGCTCGCTAGTCTCCTTGCAGGCATAGCCAAACATCAGCCCTTGGTCACCTGCACCGCCAGGGTTAACACCCATCGCTATGTCAGGCGATTGCCTATTCAGAGCAGATATTACACCGCAAGTTTCATAGTCAAAACCGAACTTAGCTCTAGTGTAGCCAATGTCCTTAACTACACCGCGAACGATATTTTGCACATCAGCGTAGCCCTTAGTAGAAACTTCGCCACTCACTACGACCAACCCTGTGGTAAGCATAGACTCGCATGCCACATGGCTGTCGGGGTCCTGTGATAGCAGATTATCTAACACTGCGTCAGATATCTGGTCTGCCATCTTGTCCGGGTGACCTTCCGTCACTGACTCGGACGTAAACAGATAAGTATTTTTACTCATCAAACACACCTCCTTTTATAAACTACCTAATAATATACATATCTCAACGTATATTCAAGCTAAAATTTTGCAGTCTCAGTTCTATCTTCCCTCACCCTAATCCCTTGCCTTCATTGACGCTCATCTTCATCTGTATAGCGTCCCTGCCAGCACTATAGTAATTTTTAATAAGCCTGTTAGCCTCAAATCCACGTTTCTTATATAGCTTGATAGCTATTTCATTAGTAGAATCCACCTCTAAGTGCCAAGATAAAACACCGCTATGTCTCTCAAACACATAAGATAGTATTTCCGTAGCAATCCCCTGTCCACGCACATCAGGCAAAACAGCAATAGACAAAATTTCTCCCTCGTCAAGTAGCTCCCAGATTGATATATACGCCACAGGCATATTATTCTGATAGTAAATATAGGTAAAAGAATAGCCCTTTTCAAGCTCTGCCCGAAAATTAGCCTCGCTCCAAGCCAGCAAAAATGAGCGTTGCTCTATGCTAGACAGCAAAGCAATATCGTCAAATGTTGCTCGTCTGAGCAAGACTTTCCTCCGCCTCATGACGTTTCACGTAGTAGGCAACAGGTTCACACGCAAAACTCGTCCAATGCCCATGCATTATAGCTTCTGTAATGCACGACAACTGCGAATCTCTAGTGCCTATTATTAAAACGTCCTTCTCAAGCGCGCTTTCTTTAGAGATATAGACATCTGAGAATATATTGTTTGTGAAATCATAACTACGAACGGCGTATTCGCCAAATCTAATCCGCACAGCTAATGCAAGCCTCTCAAGTCCAGATACAATAGCTGCAGCATCCAGCGATGAAACCCCTAAATGTTTCTTGCCAAGCCCAAGCGCAATACCAGCAGTAGCTGCTATACCTATACGAATACCCGTAAATGAGCCTGGACCGACTATAGAAACCCATTCGTCAATATCCTGCGGGACAAGCCGTCTGCCTAATTTTGCACTTGTACTAGCAAAGAATTGTTTAATATTAGGAAAAAATAGCTCACCAACCATATTTTCAGAGCTAATACTATAAGAATTTAACCATCGTGCTGTGTCATTCACCATTTCAACAAGCGTGAATGACATAACAGAGCCAGAGGTGTCAGAGCACAACGTTAACATAGACTTATTCTATTACGAGATGGCAACTATACGTGCTTTATCATACAATTATATCGTTCTGTAGTTCTTTTAACTCTGAAACTGAAAGCCCTGTGAGTTCAGCAACTTTATCAAGTGCAAAGCCACTAGTCAAAAGCCCCTTGGCAATCTCTAACGCCTTTGCTCGCAAGCCTTCCAGCTTGCCTCTCTGCTCGCCCTCCAGCAAGCCCTCTAGCTTGCCTCTCTGCTCGCCCTCCAGCAAGCCTTTTTGTTTGCCCTCCTGCATACCTATTAGCATGCCCTCGTCAAACGCCTCTTCACGCCATACCCTTTTAGCTACATTGATGTCAAACTCTGATGTCAGCATACCCATATTCATTACCTCCCGTGAGTGTTTATATAGAAAGTCTTTTAGTATCCCCCGCTCTATACAGAGCCTTATAGCCCGCTCCATTGCACCAGCTAAAGCTACCTTATCCTCGCTATCTACCCCCTTTGTCTCTTGCCTAACTACCTCTACAAACTCCGCATAGTCCCCAAGCGTTCCACTCGCTTGCAATACCTTGCTATTATGTCCTTTATTAACATTCAACACTCTCGCTTCTAACTCTAAAAAGCTATGTGTATCCTTTCTTGTTTCGTCTTTTGCAAACATCTCAGATAGCTTTATATAGTAATCATCTGCTTTTAGTGGAGTAACGCCATTATATAACACTATAAACTCTGGACGAGGAATTGTCAACCTGTTCCTCCTATATACCGCATCGTTATCCACCATACCTTCATATAAACGAGCTATATATTCTAAAAACCGCAACGGCATATTATCGTTTATAGTTGATTGATGTTCCATTAAAACAACTAGCTTATCCCCTATGGTAAATGATATGTCGTTTCGTCTGCCCATAAACAGAACATTCTCTAAGGTATTTATTATAATGCCATCTGACAACGTATAGGTAACATCGTCAATGGCATTGTATAGCTCAACGAGCTTCTCTTTATCAGAGAATAGCTTGGTAAATACGCTATCCTTATACTCTCTGTTGGTATCAGTATCTGACATAGACCGACAATATAATAAAAACAAGAGATAGTCAAGTGCTATATATCTTTTATCTGCTCAGGCATAACATACTCGCTAATATCTCTGTTACTTAAAAGATGAGTTCCCATCCTCTTGTGCCCCCATATATTACAGTATCTGCAAAATGGCAACGGTCTAGCAACTAGTGAAAGTATCTCTTGCACACTCTGAACTTTATCTAGCTCTATATAGTCAAATTTAGAAACCTCTAAACTCTGATTAAAATGCTTGTTAAAGTGACGTATAACTGCCGGAAATATACATAGATAAAATCTACCGTCCTTTAATATTTGACACTGTCCAGCACTGGGACACATACTAAAGTTCATAGTCTCATTCTGAACACCTCTTGTATCAAATGGGCGATACAGAGATTCTCTCTCCACGCCATCTAAATATTGCAACTCTACTCCAAACTGCGCAGCGTAAGACTCTACTTTATCCCAATCTATCTCTGGGTATCTCGTAGGGGCTAACGTTACCTTATACTTTTTAACAGCTTCCCAAAACTCTACCCCCTGTTTAGGCAGAAGTATTCCATTAGTAATAAATCTAATTCTTGAATCTGGGAATAACTTGCGTGATATTTCAAAAAATGAGATTACGTTGGGATGTAATAATGGTTCGCCACCAGTTAGCTGAATGTAGTCAACTGCCCCACCAGTGAGTTCTGCTAATTTCGTTAAATCTCTCGTAACAACATCAATATCGGCATATTCTGGTTCCACCAGTTGCGAAAAATTGCCACAGGCAAAGCAGTTAAAATTGCAATGCTCCGTAAGCATTATATTGACTACATACAATCTGGCAGGGGTTGACCAACGTCTAACAGCGTCATTTATGGCGTTATACATTTTGCCATATCCACTATCCTGATACCTTTTTAACTCCATGACCCGCGCTTGTGCTTGCTTGTTTTTGCTGGGTATTTTTATCTTCAGCCCAAGCACACGAATGACCGTAGATACGCCCTCGCGACGCACCAAGAAAAACTTACTTAATAAAGAGTGTCTGTCTGTCTGTCTGTCTGTCTGTCTGTCTGTCATCCCGATACCCCCAAAGAATATTTCGTATGTTACAATACTCTATATGTTATGTCAAGGCTCTAAGTGGCGACTGCAATTCCCCTCACAATCTTTCTATATCTGCGACTGAAAGCCCTGCGAGTTCAGCAACTTTATCAGATGTTAATGCCCTTATATCTTCGGCGATTGCAAGCCCGCCCTCAATGTGCAACATATCATAGCGTTCACGGATATAGTTTAGCACGTCATACTTTTTGAATAGTTTTATCGTCTCCTCGCCAGATAGGTTATATGCATCCCTATATTCCTCAATACAATAAACGATAAAGTCAGTTGGGCATTCCATTACGCCGCCTCAGGGAACGTAATCTTGCCCGTTTCAAGCTCTTCATTCAGCAAGTTAGCCAGCGTTAAGGGGCTGAGATGCCAAAGTTTTGTGCCCTCCTCTTCAAGCAGGTAATAAAGTCGTGATAAGTATAGCAACTCAAACGCCTTGTCTTCAGAAACATTGCGGTTCTTTACTATCTCCTCAATAACAGATGGAATAAGCAGTTCAAGTATCCCCTTAAACTGCGATGGGTCGTAATCTTTTAATTCATCCATAGCCTAGACCTCCTTGTAGCCAGTAAAGCGCAAAAATGAGATAGCTTTCTCTGTTGCTAACGCAATCTGGTCATACAGCTCCCTAACCTTTAATAGCTCTATTGCCTGTTGTTTGGTATATATGTTGTTCATATAGGCTATAATCGTCCTATATACTGTATCATTTGCAACGGGACCACGTATTATATCATACTTTTTACCAGCATAAATATTTCTGCGGTTAGCGACTACAAAATCAAGCCATTCGTCATTAGGCGTTTCAAAGAGTAATAGATTAAGTTCTTTCAACATTAGTTCGTAATCTATTTCGTATATACTGACAAATCTGCCAGCGTTCACAGCACCAGCCCGCACCGCTCGTTTTTGAACGCTAACGGCAAACGCTCTTGCCTGCTCCTCATTAGTAGTCGTATAAAACCCGTGCCCGAAGTCAAGGGTTCTAACCGAAAAGCGCAACTCTGGCTTTTCAACGATAACGCTACTTCCATGATATACGAAATTCATCTGCTCATTATATAGTTGTCTGCACTTTCACGCAAGAGGTGGATACCCCTTCGCGACGCACCGAGTGTATCCACTCACGGGCAGAGTCAAGGTCTGTCATTATATCAGCCATACACAAGCTCCCCTCTGGTTGCAATCTCACGTTCAAGCGTGGTTGCGGTAAGCCTTAGGTTTTTGCAATACATTAAAGTATCAGTTTTACCCTCCCAAATATGCTTTTCTAAGCATGAACATATTTATTATTAGGAGCTACCCTATATAATAAACTTATCACCTCTGGGCTAGAGGCTCAAATGTCGGCGACATTAGGAGCTAATCCTTTATCTGCTCTGGCATAACATACTCGCTAATATCTCTTTTTGTAAGCACATGCTTTCCGTGATTCAGCGTATTTGCGGAATCGCAGTATCTGCAAAAAGGTATTGGATTGGCAATAAATCTAAATATATCAGACGCCTCGTTAATTTTGTAAATATCCAGCGAATCGCCTTCGCTAACGTTAATATTCTTATCAAAATATTCATTAAAATGAGATATAACTGATGGATATAAGCAAGGATAAAGCCTTCCTTCCTTTAGGATAAGGCATCTTGCCATAGAACACCTTATAAAGCTCCTCAACTCATTTTGCGCACCCGATAAATCTAATGGTCTAAATAATGATTGCCGCTCTATCCCCCCATCTACAAAGTGCAATTTTACTCCGAAAGTTGCAGCACATTCCTCAAGTTTCCTATAATCAATACTCGGATATTTTGTAGGCATAACCACTATGTTATTTTTCTTTATAGATTCCCAAAAATGCTCATCTTGCTTTGGTAGTAATAATCCATTGGTAACGAGCCTAATCTCAGAGTTGGGAAAAAACTTACGTGATACTTCAAAAAATGGAATCACGTTAGGGTGCAATAGCGGTTCACCACCAGCAAGCTGCAAGAAATTTAAACGAGCACCAAGGATGTTGCTGACACGTTCTAAATCTCTCGTCACCGTATCAACATCAGCATACGTAGGCTTTGCCAATGTTGAAAATGCGCTACAACCGCCACAAGCAAAATTGCAATGCTCCGTAATAAGCACATTTATATTGCTTAAACTATAAGGAACTGATAAGCGTGAAACACCATCAAAAAGCGAGTTGACTTCACTATGAATTTGAGAATGCTTGAAATTCATAAAACTAACTAAACGCTGAGTATTCATCTCTATAAGGCGACTATAGCTCAAAAACTTAAATTTTAACCCAAAGAATCTAACAACCTTTACAGCACCTTCATAGCGAACAGAAAAAACCCTGCTTAATAAAGATGGTTCTGTTCTGTTCTGTTCTGTTCTGTTCTGTTCTGTTCTGTTCTGTTCTGTTCTGTTCTGTTCTGTTCTGTTCTGTTCTGTTCTGTTCTGTTCTGTTCTGTCATCCCGATACCTCCAAAGAATACTTTCGTATATTACAATATTCTATTTGTTATGTCAAGACTCTAATTAGCAACTATATCTTGACTGGACTAGGATGTTGTAAGTAATCCTTACGCTGTGAACGTGTATAGTGGTTTTCTAAGGGCAGTCAGAGATTATTAGGTATTTCTCTCCTCACCATCGGAGGCTAAAAATAGCTTTTAATCTCTAACTAACCCTTAAAACCAGTAATAAAAAATGGAATATCTTTTACCAAGGTGCAATCAGGCGATACGATACCCGATAATCTAACAACTTTTTTCCGTGCAA
>NZ_BAAIHG010000062.1:0-7300 GCF_054655775.1 Candidatus Termitispirillum reticulitermitis
CCCCCCCCCCCCCGCTGGGCTTGAGCTTGAGCTTGAGTTTGCGTTTGAAGTTGTAATAGTAGTTGTTTTATTCATCATGACATCCACTTTATTAAGTTTAGTATCCCTTGCTTTACAGCGGAGCGGTGTGTGCTTGCTCCCTCGCCAATGTAATGTATCCTGTCTCTGTTTGCTATATACCAGTCGTAGCTTTCGCATATCATCTCATCGTTAGAATATTTTGCCGTATAGCCAAGTTCTGTGCGAATCTTAGAGGTATCAAAATAGTAGGGTATCCCATAGCTGAGCCAATGCCAATCAGTCAGCGGGGAGAGTCCAAGTCTGTTGATAATCTTCATGGCTAACGCCGCAGGAGCCATCGGTATGCTACGTGGCTTTGCCCCTGTTTTAGCGTGGTCGCAGAGTGCTTGTAAAATGTCGCGCATAGTGCCGTATCTTTCAGCACCGCAATTATAGATAGACGAGCCTGCACGTTCGCCCGCTCTAATACAAACCTCTGCTAAATCATCGCTATGAACAAATTGGTATGGGTAACTGCCGTCACCGAACATAGGAATGTGCCTGCCCTCGCTAACCCATTCAAATAATATTTGGAAGATTCCTAGCCGCCCATTCCCGCCTAATATAGTGCGCGGGCGGACAATACTAATATCTAGCCCCTTTTGGATATATTCGGCACACACCTTCTCAGCTGCCAGTTTAGTCGCGCCGTAAGACTCTTTAGGCAAAGTAGGAGTAGTTTCTGTGATTGGCAGGTTTTGAGGCACGCCGAATACTGCTGAAGATGAGGTATAAACTACCTTTTTTACCTTATTTTCTAGGCACGCTTTAAGCAGAGTTTCCACTCCGCCTACATTTACCGATTCAAATAGTTGCGAGTTGTTAGCAAGTGGCACCTGTGCCACATTGTGCAGGACTATATCAACACCTATACACGCTTTGCTAACGGCATCTAGGTCGCGAATATCCGCGCGAAAAAATTCCACAGCTTGCGGTCTATCATCTGCATCGCTAAGGTCAAGTGAGGCTATTTGAAAGCTGCCACGCTTTGTCAGTTTTTTTATTAAACACGAGCCAAAATAGCCCGAACCGCCAGTTACAAGTATTTTCATAAATATATCCTAAATAAAAGTTCCCCCCTCGTTAGAGGGGGATGGGTAAATTATCTTATGCTTTCTAATAGTTTCTTAGCCTTTGCTTCAGAGTTTTTTAGAACTTCAGCATGCAGGCTTGCGCCGTGTGCATCCATAGTGACAACGAGCGGGAAGTCCACTACGTCTATCACCCAAAATGCCTCTGGGCTACCAAGCTCTTCATACATTAAGACAGTCTCTACATTTTTAACACATTCGGCTATCAACGCACCTGCACCACCCACTGCATGCAGATATACCGCACCAGTTTTCTGCAAGCCTGCGGAAGTCTTTGCACCCATACCGCCCTTGCCGATAACGCCACGCACTGTGTATTCCTGTATAACGTCAGCCTCATAAGGCTCTTCACGGCTAGATGTGGTAGGACCTGCTGATACGAAGTGCCATTTGCCCGCGCTATCTTTGCTAACTACAGGTCCGCAGTGGTATATTACGGATTCTTTTAGGTATTCGCGAACAAAATCAGGTTTTTTTTCTATCATTAGCTTGTGTGCAGCGTCTCGCGCTGTAACTATCCTGCCCGTTAATAGAACGCGGTCGCCCGCTTTTAGCCCCTTTACAGTATCAAGCGATATTGGAGTAGTAATTTTCTTAATCATAAGTCACCTTATCACCGTTTATTGTTAAAGTCCCATTCCTATTAGCCCAACAGAGGTAGGCGATGGAAACGTAATAGGTAGCGGGGTGCCTGTGCTGTGATGCGATAAACACCTCTAATGCGCTTGTCTTGCCACCAAAGCCCATTGGTCCTATCCCCAGTGAGTTTATATCATCAAGCAACTGTTTCTCTAGTTTTGCCAACTCTGGGTCAGACGAGCGCTCGCCGTATTTCCTAAATAGCTGTTCTTTGGCAAACTTTGCACAGCTAGCTCTATCGCCACCGATTGCTACGCCGAATATACCGGGGGCACAGCCTTGTCCTTGCGCCTGCTGTGCTGCATCTATCACAACCTTGCGAACACCTTTCAGGTCTCTGCCAGCACCTATGCGGGAATCGGGTATGCGGTATTGAGCACCGCAGTTCTCACTGCCGCCGCCTTTTTGCATAAAGCGAATTCGCACTTCGTTTTTATCCCATTGATGATAGTAAAACACAGGCGCATTAACGCCAGTGTTATCTTCAGTATTTTTGCCAGTAATACTATCAACAGCGTTAGGACGCAGATATTGCTTGCCAGTAGCATCAATAACAGCGTCTATAATCGCATTTGTGTAATTAGATTCGCGTCCTCCAGCAGGGTAATCCACATAAAAGGTTAGTGAACCTGTATCCTGACATATAGGAGCAGACTTATCGCGCGCAAGCTTAATGTTTTCAAGTATAGTGCTGAAAACTGTGCCTGCACTAGAATCTTTATCTTCTTTGCCTGCGGCGTCAGCTATTGCCCTTTCCCATGATGGGTGCAGGCTGGTAGATGACCTGCGGATAAGTTCCAGCACCGCCGATTTCAAATCCACACTCATTTGGCACCTCCTCGCATATTATGGCTGAGATTATAACCGCATTATATAATTTATTCAACGTATTTATTTTAGCACAAAGATAGCGAATAGATATTTGACTGAACTAGAAACAAGTAAATTATGCCTGACGAAAGCGTACCAAATGCCTATAAGTAATAGATTTTATGTCAATAAAAAAACGTGTAAATTTAACCAACCGATATTTAAGCACTAACTATTTTAGTTCATTGACATATTTCTAATAGTGTGTATGATATGTCAGTGTGCTCGGAGGTGTGTTTATGGGTATAGGCAGCCATCAGATACTAATCGTTTTGCTTGTTGTAGCTGTGCTGTTCGGTGCGTCCCGTCTGCCCTCGCTTGGCAGGGGGTTGGGTGAGGCTATCCGCAATTTCAAGAAAGGCTTGAATGGCGAGGATGAGCCAGACAAACCTAAAAAATAATGTCCCGCCTCAACCCGCTAGCGCGGATGCTGATATCGTTTTGTTTCATCGCTGCAACGGGGCTTACGAACACGTTTCCGCAACTTGCCACGTTATTGGTATGTTACCTGTTGCTAGGTGTATTCTGCGGATTGACGCCTCTGAAAGCGGTTGCCGTGTTGCGTCCGTTCTTATTTTTTTTCATATTTACACTGCTGATACAGTTATTCGTTAGTGCTGACGGGCACTGGAGCAGACCAACTAATGAGACAACTATATATGCAGTATTCTATGTGTCAAAATTTGCAATGGTAGTGGGCTTTTCATTGCTCTTTGTGCGGACAACGCCTGCAAGCGATATAGTTAAAATATTTTATCTGCTCTTTCAACCATTGAAATATTTTAGAATATCTCCGCTAGATGCCGCCTTTAGTGTGCTGGTGACATTGCGCTTTATCCCGCTGTTGTTTAACGAGGGGGGTAAGATTATGGACGTGCAGCGGCTAAAGGGCATACTGCCACTAAAGGGGGAGAGTCTGCCATTGTTGCGCACCGTTCGCGTAGTTAGTGCGCTTATCACCCCGTTGCTAGTCCGCACATTTCGCTATGCATCTCAGATAGCTATTGCACTGCGCTACCGCACGGGAAACCCCTCTTTCTTTGCGCTTGCGGCTTTCAACTGGTTTGATTTCGTTGCAATATCAATAGCGATTGTAATATCTGCGGGAGCAAAACTTGCCCTATCGTAAGCTCTGCGTCTGCGAATACGACGGCACCAATTATTGTGGCTGGCAAATCCAAGACGAGGGTGTCACCATTCAGGGGGAGATAGAAAGGGTTTTGTCTCAGCTATACGGCGGACAGCGGGTAGCAATAATAGGCTCAGGGCGCACCGATAGCGGTGTCCATGCATTAGGGCAGGTATTCCATTACACGGCTGATATATACAGAGAAAACCATTCCGTTTTATTTGCGCTAAATACAATGCTGTCACGTGATATAGGGGTGCTGGATGTGCGAGATGTGCCGTTGGACTTCCACGCACAGCTATCAGCCGTCAGCAAAACTTATAAATACGTAATACTTAATAGGCGCACCCGTGCCGCACTTGATACTAACCGAGCATGGTATCGCAGAGATAGGTTAGATGTGGAATATATCGCAAACCTATTAAAGCTGATAGAGGGCAACCACGACTTCACCTCATTTTGCGTAAAATCAAGCGTTAAAGAGGAGTGCGTGCGACTTATAAACTGGACTAGCGCAGAGCGAAACGGCGATTATATAAACATTAAAATAAACGCTAACGGATTTTTACACAATATGGTGCGGATAATAGTAGGCACCGCCGTTCAGTTTGCTGTGGAGAAACGCACTCCTAGCGACATATTAGATATAATAGCTGCAAAAGCTCGTCGTTCTGCGGGCATAACTGCACCTCCGCAGGGGCTATACCTAGAAAGGGTTCACTATGAATAGGGATGAAGCTGAAGTTGCCCTAACGCTGGTTAAAAAACATGCCTTGTTTTTGTCTAACCGCATAAACGCTGACTACGTGCGTGTATTAGAAATAATCTGCACTATGGAGCGAATTCCCCCATGTAAAGAGGCAGAATTCGCGAGGTTGAGCGGCATGCAAGTGTTAGATATGACAGAGAGCAAGTTTCTGAAGTTTTTAAGGGACTATAAATACGATGAATATCTAAAGATATGCGTTCGCGAGCTATATCTAAAAGATAGCCTTGAAGTTAAGACGGCGCACCTCACGGCGGTAGCGAATACCGCGCTGGAGTTTGCGTTGCTCTATGCGCTGGCGAGCGTTGCTTGCAGGTATAACATAAAAGACTACCCGCAGAACATGGCGATTATTGGGCTTGGCAAGCTGGGGGCTAGGGAGTTAAATTTTAGTTCAGATATTGACATTGTATTCGTATATAGTGAGGCGGGCGAAGACATATTGCTGGCTGGCATCAGAGACATCACCTACCACGAATACTACTCTGAGGTTGCCAAAAAGACAGTGGAACTGATGATGAGCCACACCACTGATGGTTTTGTGTTTCGTGTGGACACTCGCTTGCGTCCAGAGGGAGAACAGGGTGCACTGGCACTGCCCGTCAGCGGATATAGTAGTTACTACGAGAGCTATGGGCAGACTTGGGAGCGGATGATGTTGTTAAAGGGCGGACACTCTGCGGGTAGCCGTGAGGTGTCTGCAGCGTTCTTTGCGGCGGTTCGCTCGTTCATATTTCGGCGGACGTTGGATAAACGATTTATAGACGAAGCTACCGACATACTCCGCAAGGCACAGGCGCGTGCTAAATTGCGCTACAAGGGGGCAAAAAATGTTAAACTTGGGCGGGGGGGCTTGCGTGAGATAGAGTTCCTGACACAGATTTTAGAGATAATTGCCTACCCTAAACATAAGATAGACACTGCTGCTACCCTTGAAACATTAGATAAATTAGCTGTTGGCGGGGCGATTGCTCCAAAAGACGCTGCATTTATGGCTGAAGCATATAGATTTTATAGGGAGTTAGAGCACAAAGCCCAGCTAGCTAACGAACAGCAGATTTACACCGTGCCAGAAAACGCATCAGAATTTGCTCTATTTTTAGAAAGGTGCGGATATAGTGATGCAGCCTTATTTGAAGATGACTACAAAAAATACGCTGATGGTGTCAGTGCGATATACAATTGCTTTATAGGGGACGATAAACGGCGTATAACGCTGGGAGAATTCCTGTTTGACGACTTGTTTGACGAAGCGGAGGCTGCGCTGTCGCTAAAACGGCTAGGAGCTAAAGAGCCTGAGCGGTGTGCCAATATTCTATACCACGCTATGTATAGCCCCGCCAGCGGGGGCAATCGTCCGCAAGATATGGTCATGATGAAAACTATATTTGGCAAGGCATTAGAGCAGGCACTCACAAGTGATACCCTTGCAACTATATTAGCAACATATAGGCGATTATTCAATAGTAGCAGTGCGCTATACATGCTATATGAATACTACAATGCTACTGATGGGAAGATTCTAGCCGACATGAACCGTCTGTTCGCTCTATCGCCATATCTGACAGATACTATCCTGCAAAATAAGGGGATTATAGAGCTAATATTTAACCTGACGCTCCCGCAGATTACACAGGCAAGCTACAAGAATAAACTACTTGAAAATCTGTCCGCAGGAGGGTTTGACACTGAAGCCGAGTATGAGTATATGCGGAGAGCCCACAAGGAGATGTTATTTAGAATTGCATATCCATTTATAAATGACAAAGTAAATGTTTTAGCTGTTATGGAGATGCTGTCAGAGCTTGCCCGTGCGGTGGCGGAAGTTGCATTTACACGTTGCTATAATGATTTAGCGGTGCGCTACGGACGCCCCAGCGGGGAGGATGGAAAACCAGCAGGTTATGCGGTAATAGCTATGGGGAAACTCGGTAGCGGAGAGATGAGTTTTGCAAGCGACTTAGACTTAATAGTGCTATACGAGGCAGACGGGAGCACAACTAGACCAGCAGATGGGAGCAGACAACTAACAAATAGTGAATTTTATCATAGGCTTGTGCAGCGAGCGGGGGCTTACATAAGCACTATGACCATGCATGGCAATCTATACACTATGGATATGAAACTGCGTCCATCAGGCTCTAGCGGGGCACTTGTCACCACTATGGATGCCTTTGAGGAATACCAGCAAAGGGAGTCTATGGTCTGGGAGAAACAGGCTATACTTAAAGCTATGGTGTTATTAGGCAGCGATAAACTAGCTGAACGATTTGCCCGTATCCGTGTTAACGCATTAGGGCTGGCAACTGTAAATGATAATTTACGGGCAGAGGTGGCTGATATGCGTGTGCGGATAGAGCGGGAGAAGGGGCGTAACCCTTACGACATAAAGAGTGCCGCAGGGGGGCTGACGGATATTGAATTTGCTGTGCAACTGCTATGCTTAGAGAATAGGCTCTGTGAGCGCAACACATTCAAGGCGTTGCAGATATTAAATGAATATGGCGCATTGAGCAAGCGTGATTATACCGCATTTGAGCGGGGTTATCTGTTCTATAGGCGCATAGAAAATATGTTACGGCTATACGACAACACTCCAACCACAAAGTTGGGCGAAGACAGTCTTGCACGGCTATCGGTATCTGCCGACGACCTTAAAGCGCACAAACGTGCTGTTAGAGCAGCCTACGAACGGGTGCTAGGATAGCTTCTAAAAATATGCTTGACAGGGGGGGGGGGGGGGGG
>NZ_BAAIHG010000063.1:0-6919 GCF_054655775.1 Candidatus Termitispirillum reticulitermitis
TAATAAAAGCTGTCTATGCTGACGAGGCTACAAGGCTTTGTGGGGCTGTTGATAGCGAGCAAAGCAGCTTTTTGGGTAAATCGGCATCGCTACTAGCGGGCATTAACGTCCATAATGACGTAATAATAGCGTCTGAGCTTGCAATTGCGGCTAAAGATGCAGATGTGTTAATAGACTTCACAGGTGTTGCTGGCACTGTAGCGCGCCTTGCCGACTATAAGAGCATAAAAAAACCAATAGTTGTCGGTAGTACAGGTTTTACGGCAGAGCAGTTTGAGCAAATAAATGGGCTTGGCGGGACGATGCCGTTTTTATGGGCATCTAATATGAGTGTCGGCGTGGCGATGATGACGCAATTAGCAGAACTTGTGGCTAATAAGCTTGGCGATAGCTTTGATATTGAACTAGTGGAGGCGCACCATAAGCACAAAAAAGATGCCCCCAGTGGCACGGCACTAACTATTGCAAAGGCTGCAGCAAAGGGACGCAGATTCAATGATTTTGACAATGTGGCGACCTACGCTAGGCACGGGCTGACTGGAGAGCGTAAGCAAAACACTATAGGGATACAGGCACTACGCGGGGGCGATATTGCTGGCACGCATACGTTATACTTCTACGGAGAGGGGGAGACTCTTGAGATAACGCACCGCGCTACAAGTCCGCGTATATTCGCAGCGGGTGCTGTGCGGGCAGCAAAGTGGCTGGCGGGCAAGTCTGCAGGCGTCTACTCTATTGCAGACGTGCTTGGACTATAGTCGGTAAAATGTTAAAAGAGCCAGTGATAAAGGAACTAATTATCGGGGGGCGCAAGTTCTCATCCCGCCTGTTTATGGGTACGGGCAAGTTCTCATCTAACGAGGCTATGCGCGGAGCACTAGAAGCTAGCGGAGCGCAGATGGTGACGGTTGCCTTGAAACGGCTAGACTTTTCCAATAACAGCAACTCAAACATATTAAACTACATAGACACAGAACGTTATACTCTGCTGCCGAATACCGCTGGTGCGAAAAATAGCGAGCAGGCTGTTCGGCTGGCACGACTTGCCAGAGTTGCGGGTTGCGAGCCGTTTGTAAAGCTAGAGGTGACTCCCGAGCCACGCTACCTGCTACCCGACCCAGTGGAGACATTGAAAGCAGCTGAAATATTAGTGAAAGACGGGTTTGTCGTGTTGCCATATATAAACGCCGACCCAGTGTTAGCAAAGCGATTGCAAGAGGTGGGCGTCGCAGCGGTAATGCCACTAGGTGCGCCGATAGGCACTAATCAAGGTGTTATGACTAAAGACCAGCTGGCAATTATTATAGAGCAGGCGCAAGTGCCTGTAGTGGTGGACGCTGGGCTTGGTGCGCCGAGCCATGCGGCGCAGGCTATAGAACTTGGGGCAGATGCGGTGCTAATCAACACGGCGATAGCTACGGCAGGCAAGCCTGATGTAATGGCTAGGGCGTTTAAGTTAGCGGTGGAAGCGGCTGTGCTAGCGCGTGAGGCGGGGTTAGCAGAAACCAGTCAGTTTGCACGGGCGACTAGCCCAACGGAGTATCAGTTGACGGCGTTTTTGAAGTAAATAGCGTATAGGTATATTTTGGAGAGGTGTCCGAGTCTGGTTTAAGGAGCACGCCTGGAACGCGTGTTAGGGTCACACCTACGTGGGTTCAAATCCCACCCTCTCCGTTGTTTAGTTAGCGTAATCTAGTTCTGCTTTTAATGCTATTTGTAGTGTTTGCGATACATTTACTCCGCTCTTTTCAGCTGCAATCTCTAACCACGCAGGTATAGAGGCATTTATACGCACAGATTTTCTACTAAGTTCCTGTAAATATATCGGTTCAACCTCTACCAGCATTGCGAATTCGCAAGTGGAAATACTACTCCCAGCTTTTTTCCTTAAATTTAATCTTTTTAGACATATATTGTGCTATATGCGGATAGCTGAGTATGACGAGGATTAGTCTGCCAACCTGCATAGACATTATAAACGGCACATCTACATCGCAAGATGCTGCAATAATTGCTACAGAATCAACCCCGCCAGGGCTTAGTGCTAGATATGCCGTCAGCGGGTCAGTGCCAGCAAAAAACACCAGCACTCCGATAAATGAGCTGCAAAGTGCTATCATCATCGCTGTTATCAAGCAAATTTGTGGCAGGGCATGGAATACGGCGAGCAGTAGTTGGCGGGTAAATCGTAGCCCCGTCCCCCAGCCCACTATTGCATAGCTTATAGCAAGTAGCCACATAGGTAGTTCTAGCTTGACTAGCCCAGTGTTTTGCGCTACTAGGCACAGCACTATTGCAATAATCGTAGGACCGCTCGTGAAATGCAGTTTCCAAGCGATAACTATTGACAGCAATATCAAACCTATTGTTTTTGCGAACTCCCATAGCTCAATATGTGTAAAAAATTGTATTTCTATAGTGCCTATATGCCCTGAACTGCCTGTGGTCGGGTCGCCCCAGATATGTGCCACCAGAGAGGCAAGCAACACTACACAGATTACACGGAAGTATTGCATAAAGCCCACTATGCGCATATCAGCACCATACGCACCCGACATTAACATCATTACCGTAGCCCCGCCCGGCGAACAGCCCCAAATAGCATTTGTGCCCGGTATAAACTGATGTTTTGCTACAAATAAGCTTAAAAGGATGCACATAACGATTGCCCACAGAGTGCCTGCCAGCACCAACGTCCATTGCGCTGATAATTCGCCAAGCACATCGCCTGGGATACTATCTGCTATCATGGCACCAATTATTGCCTGAACTGCCATCATCGGGTTGTCGGGCACGTGCAGTTCAATGCTCTTGATGGCAAGCAATACTCCCGCAATCATAGAGCCGAGCATTAACGCCGCAGGCGCATGAACAGCCAACAGCCCCGCAGTGCACGCAACTGATAAGACAACTAAACCTACCCATGAGCATATAATGCGTTTATTCATTTCATCATTTAGAATGATAGATAACTTTATCTAAAATAGCGGCAAAATCAGCCAACCGCACCATGTTAGGACCGTCAGACAGGGCGCGTTCAGGCTCTGGATGAACCTCAAAAAAGAAACCGTCTGCACCAACTGCTGCTGCTGCCGATGCCATATAAGGCGCATATTTGCTATCGCCACCGCTCTTGCCACCTAGCCCGCCCGGACGCTGCGTAGAATGCGTCACATCCATACACACTGGCACGCCAAGCGTTCGCATATCAACAAGGTTTCTGAAATCAACCACTAGGTTGTTATAGCCGAACATCGTCCCGCGCTCAGTAATTATTATGTTGTCATTACCCGCCCCACGCACCTTATCTATCGGATGAACCATCTCTTGTGCACTCAAAAACTGCGCTTTCTTTATATTGACTATTTTGCCCGTCTTGGCAGCTGCCAGTAGCAGGTCTGTCTGTCTGCACAGGAACGCTGGTATTTGCAATATATCTGCTACCCGCGACACAGGTTCTGCCTGATAACTTTCGTGAATATCAGTAGTGATGGGCACATTCAGAACATCTTTCATCTCTTGCAATAGCTGCAAACCATTTTCTAACCCTACGCCACGATAAGATTTTGCCGATGTGCGGTTTGCTTTGTCAAAGGATACCTTAAATATGTATGTTAGCCCGCGTTCAGCGCAGAGCTGCTTGCAGGTTTCGCCGATTGTCATCATAATATCAACATCCTCCATCACGCAGGGACCTGCTATGATAAACGTCTCTGCCTTGATAGTGCTATATAAATCCATATCAGTAGCCGCCACTGGTATAGAAGTCGTCCCCAATATTCAGCTTGTTCTCCTTTATGTTGCCGTTCTTATCAACGCTATACATACGCGGCACTCTGACAGCTCGCCCAGATACTATAGCTTTCACATTACTTAATGACGGCTCGTTGCTCTTTACCCCCTCACCTGAATGTGAGTGTATGAATTGGAGTATATCGTAACCTAAAAACGTGTCGGCGATAGGCGATTTGCCCGAATATATTTCATATTCGTTTGCAAAATCCCTACTCTTTTGGCTAATTGTCATCTCCAATACGGGGATTATATACGCATTTTGGTAGTATGGAAGCTGCTGCAGTTTTAGGTGCTCGCCGGTGTCAACCTCTTCCAGCACATAAATATTCTGCCTTTTGGGGAGTTCTATATATTGGCGCACTGTCGGAACGAAATTGCCTATATCTCGCTCGCTACCTATAGCTATAGCGCAAAAACTATTATGCTTCAACCGCGTGAGCTGGTCACGCACGGTTTTGGAAACTTTAGTCTCTGATATATCGTAGCCGTTCGCATCTGCCAGCCCTGACATATTCAGCCGCCGAATAAGGTCTTTAGCCTCGCCTTGATAGTCATTGCCCCAGCCGATTATCACCGTGTCGCAGGTGTTAATCGGTATGAGTTTATCTATTTTTTCTACATAGTGGGACACCGCAGGCGAGAACGATATGTCTACGCCCTTGCCTTTCAGCCTATAAGTATCCATATCAATCCAGTAGTCCCAGCCACCACTCTTATACTCTTTTGATATAGTCAAGCGATAGTCTAGCTTATGTTTTTGTATAAAGTAGCGAATACCGCCCGTTTTCTCCATCATATCGCTACTACCAGTCACAAGTATCTTTAGTGAACCGCTTGCCAGCACATCTGATATTTCGCTGGTCAGTTGCTTGTCAAGAAACTCTATCCTTGAAACAACGCAGTTATAGGGGTGCTCCGTCTTGTCAATACGGACACGCATTAGTGTGCAATACGTGCTAAATGCTTGCTCTGATGCACTATTGCCCACACCACCTTTAAGGTTTGCCCCCCACAGCGTAGCATCATCTTTAGACTTGTTTGCTATGGCAAGCTCCAGCATTAGCAACTTGCCCCAAGTAGCCATATATGGCGTTAGTGCAGGGTTGTTGTAATATTTACGGATAAACTCTCCAGCCCTGTCAATGTCTTTATCGCACAGATAGTAATAACCCAGCACAAGTCCCGCTTCAGCAGACGTAGTAGCATTTTCGCTGCGCAGGTATCTCTGTAACTGGACGAAGTCCCCAGCAGTTGGTGCTTTTACCATATAGAATTCTGCAGGGAATGGGCTTTTATAGGGTGCTTTATACGGCATTGGATTATAAGGAGTGGTTATACGGGACACATTGCTGCCACAGCTTAGAACAAACAGACTAACGATGAATATAGAGATAAGTCCGCGTAAACGGCTCTTCCACACGCATAATTTCATGTACATAACCCCCGTTCTTTATTGCAATATCTGCCTCTGCCAGCTCGTCAACCAGATTAGTGCCCTTGTAGAACAGCCACCTGCCACTAGATATAGATGATGTCCACGCCAACATCTGCGCTACACTAGACACCGCCCGCGCTGTGATTAGCCCATACCTTTTGCCCGATAAGCTCTCCGCACGTGCATTTAACACCTGCACATTAGCAAGCCCAAGTTTAGCAACTACATCACACAGATAGCCACACTTCTTCGCCACACTATCAATAAGTGTTATTGTAATACTTGGGAAATATATTGCAAGAGGAATTCCGGGAAAACCACCCCCGCTACCCACATCAGCTATCGTCTTAACGCCTACAATGGGATTCAGCTTGAAATAGTATAAACTATCAAGCACATGTTTTAGATAGTAGTCATCACGCCCTTTGATAGCGGTTACATTTATGCCACTGGCAGATGTAAGCTCAAATAGTCGCTCAAATTTGGATTTAGCATCATCTGTGAGCTGTATGTAGTTGTCTATGCTATCTATCAGAGTGCAACAACTTCTTTAACGGCAGGCACAAGCTCTTTCAAGCGCGCCTCAATGCCATTTTTCAGCGTCATTGCAGCGAACTGGCACGACCCACACGCTCCTTGCAGGCGCACCTTAACAGTGCCGTCATCTGATACGCCTAATAGCTCTACATCGCCCCCGTCGTTTTGCAACATCGGACGAACAGTGTCTATAACAGTTTGAACTTCAGTTTGCAGACTCATTTTGAACTCCCCTATGTATTTTAGATTTTAACTCTTTCACAAATTCTTCGCCCCTGCCCACACGCTGGCAGTAGTTAGTAAGCGCAGCCTCAACAGCCTCCTCTGCCATAACGGAGCAGTGAATCTTCGCTGGCGGTAGTCCGTTAAGTGCCTTTACGATAGCATCGTTTGTCAGCTGCAGGGCATCATCTACTTTGCGCCCTTTTAGTAGCTCGGTCGCCATAGAGCTGGATGCAATCGCCGCACCGCAACCGAACGTCTTGAATTTAACGTCTTCAATGACCCCATCGCTGTTGATTTTCATAAACAGTTTCATCACGTCACCGCAGGCGGGATTGCCTACCTCTGCCACAGCGTTAGCATCGGCAATCTCCCCCATATTGCGCGGGTTCATAAAGTGGTCCATAACTACATCGCTGTATGGTCCTGCCGCCATAAAATATACCTCCTCCTCAAACTTCGCAATTATAACATAACAATAATATGCTGTCAATATAAGACTAATATTATCTTAAATCAAGGGAGTATTTTGTATCTATCTTATAGCGTGATTATCGCACTAGCTCTAGCCCAGTTCATCGTTAGTTTAGTGTCAATAAACTGACACTGCACGTCTAAATCGGCGCAAATACCCTCTAGGTCCCCGCGTTTTAGTGTAAGCTCTTTGGGATTTGTGAAAAAATCTTTCATACTATGTGCTTTCAAGATACATCTTATTGCTCCCAATAGCGTCATTCCATAGGAGCACATACCACGGAGCATACCATATAAATCCTTAAGTATATTGTAATCTATCTGTAAATCGCCTAGCACAAGCTGACAACAAGGAGAAGCAATCTTTTTTGCGTTAGATACCAGTTCTCTTATTTCGTCAAGGCTTTTGTAATATTGAAGCACGCTTATGCAAATTATACGTGACGTCCGATTCTC
>NZ_BAAIHG010000064.1:0-6847 GCF_054655775.1 Candidatus Termitispirillum reticulitermitis
CATCTGCAATATAAGGGTGAGGGCTTGAACGCCATTGTCGGCAAGTTCAAGGTATAGATAAACACGCTAGGCGCAATCTTTGGGCGATATTTCATTTCTCTACCACTTTGACCTTGCAGGCACATTTGCTTTCGCTGTCAGCGGAGCTATGCTCGGTGTCAAGAAAGATATGGATATTTACGGACAGCTAATATTGGCTCTTGCTGTAGCAGTCGGCGGAGGCACCATCAGAGACGTATTTTTAGGCAGCTTGCCACCATTCATATTTCGCGATGAAAATTATTTTTACATAGTATCTCTTGCCGTAGTGCTAGTTGCGCTGTTTACGCGCTACTTTGAGCGTAGCATTAGCTATCTAAACTTGGCAGATGCCATAGGATTAGGCACATTCACGGTAATAGGCGCAAATAAAGCACTGATGACAGGGCTTGAATGGCAAGGCGTTTTATTTTGCGCTGTCCTCACCGCTACAGGTGGCGGTATGCTCCGTGATATATTAGCGGGCGAAATCCCCGTTGTATTAAAACGCGAGATTTACGCCTCAGCGAGCATACTGGGCGGAGCATTATTTTACGTTATGTATGCATATAACGTGCCTTATGAGGCACGAGCGTTTATAACTGCTGCTATAGTTGTGCTTGTGCGGTTGATAGCACTTAAAAAGAACCTTAATCTTCCTCACATATCGTAGTCTTGCGCGCAGTCACGATAAACGCACTGTGGTTATATATCCAAGTATCGGGGCGGACTGACAAGCCATCTACCTTCCATGGACGCAATATTTGTTCAAAGGTCTCTATTTCGTCAAAATAGCCACACTCTCTTAAACAATCTACCATACTCTTTACCTGTAGCACGGTGGGAATATAACTGACCATAAGCCCGCCGTTAACTAGCCCGTTCTTCAAATGTGGCACAACCTGCCATGGTTCTGGCAAGTCTAACAAGACTCTATCAAAAACCCCGTCTATTCCCTGATAAATATCACGCAGTTCAATATTATAATTGGTCGGCTCATAGCCGAGATATGAATATATAAATTTCTTGGACATATCAGCAAAGTCTTTCCTAATCTCATAAGATGTTAGCTTCCCTGTCCCAGCAAGCGCACGCAGGACAGCAATAGATAAAGCCCCTTGCCCTACGCCAGATTCCAATATGTTCTGATGAGGGGCAACATCCCCCCACATAAGTATTGCAGCTGTATCTTTAGGATATATTATCTGCGCCTGTCTCTTAATGTGCATAACATAGTCGCGATATGTTACACCAAATACCCTGTAAGGCTGTTCCTTGCCGATAGTTTTAACTATAGCACCAGACGGAGTCTGCGCAAGAGTGTCGTGTTCAATGTAGCCATATTGTGAAGAAAATCTGCCACCCGGTTTCAGCGTAAGCATGTGGCGATTGCGCTTGCGGTCAGTAAGGATGACTATTCCATAGCCTAACGGTTCATTCATCAATAACGCGCCAGTTACTCAGCCACAACAAAGGCATCTGGAAAATTTCCTTCAAAGCTTGCTAACGCACTTGTTGCATCCTGCTTTGAGGTGTAACCAGCTATTCTGACCCTGTAATACTGCTTTCCATTAACCACCGCAGGAACAATAACAGCATTAGAATATCTGCCCGCTATCTTTCTCGCCTCTGATATAGTCCTGTATGCTGCTATTTGGACATTAAAGTTGCCATGCTGTATATCAACCCTCTCCCCCTCAGTCTTGACACTGCGCTTGTTTTCAGACAAAACTGTTATACGCACCTTAGCAACGCCAGCGTCAAGCATATCAATATCCTTTGCCGCAGACAGAGACAGGTCTATAATGCGCCCCTTAGAAAAAGGTCCTCTGTCGTTTATACGGACAACAGTTTTTTTGCCGTTTTCAAGATTTTCTACCTCTACAAACGTAGGCATAGGTAGAGTTTTATGGGCAGCAGTATAAGCATACATATTATAAACTTCGCCGTTTGAAGTTCTTTTATTGTTGAACCCATCACCATTACCATAGTGAGAGGCAAGCCCTACCTCTTGATAACCCGGTTCTACATCTTGCAACGGATAATAGGTGACTCCCTTTATAGTATATGGTCCACCCGTCTTGCGCGGATACTTAACGTCAGAAGTATCGCTATTTACAGAGGCATTAAAATAGGCACTACCACTCCCCCTCGTATCCTCAGCACCCTCATCGTCTTTGTCTGTTATTGCAAGCCCGCTTCCATCGCTAGAGCCAGTAGCTTGCGACCTGTTGTAAGGGGCTGACTGTGGCTCTTCCACGTCATCGTTTATAGTGCCACCTTCACCCGCAGAACTAGCAAAGCTACGCTCCTGCACGGGCTTATTGCCATTTGCCCTATACACCACCTGTGCATCCGTTCGCTCGCTTATATCAGTGATTTGCGAGCATGCGGACAACACAAAAATAGCCGTCAGAGACATATTCTTTAATGTATTCAATGCATATTTCATAAACTATACTTATAGCGCAAAATAATACTTTTGTCAAGTGGCACCACAAACAGGGCATTGACTATTTTTATTGACAGCAACCTTTCTAAAACTCATATCCTTGGCGTTAAACGTCAACAGGCTGTTATATAACGGCTCCCCTACCCCCGTAAGCACCTTAATAGCTTCCGCTACTTGTATAGTTCCCAAAATGCCCGGTATGACACCAACTAAACCTACAACTGCAGTAGTAGGCACTGCCTCAACTGGTGGCGGAGCATTAAAGACGCACGCATAGCAAGCTGTCTTACGTGGTTTAATCGTCATCGTCTGCCCGCTCCACTGCGAAACTCCGCCGTGCGAAAATGGCTTATTGGCTAAAACACAAGCCTCGTTTATAAGAAATTTTATGGTAAAGTTATCGGTACAGTCCATAACAAAATCATAAGGTTCTATAAGCTCTGAAATATTGCTTTTATCAACCCTTGTATGATAGGTGCTAACATTAACATTCGGATTCAAGGCACTCATCTTCCATAAGGCAGACTGCACCTTTTCTTTGCCAATCTCTGGTGTGGTGTGTATTATCTGCCGATGCAAGTTGCTCGTCTCCACAACATCACCATCTACTATCCCTATTTCCTTCACGCCAACTGCCGCTAAATACAGTGCTGCAGGCGAGCCAAGCCCGCCAACCCCTATTATAAGCACCCTGCTGTCAGCTAGCCTACGTTGCCCCTCTACGCCAAAATCTTGCAACACAATATGACGCGAATAGCGCGCTAACTCTTCCTCGTTAAATACGCTCACTTAACAACTCCTAATATAGCGGAATGATAGCTTAAAAACTACTGCCTGTCAAGAAAATGACCTAGCTATTTCTGCTTGATTTATTGTATTGTCTAATGTATATTTATAGAATAGTATTAGAATGTTTATTAAGGAGTGCTAATATATGCTTTCACTGATACCATTGTTTGTCTTGCTAGTGATATTTGCCAGCGTGGTAGTCCCCTGCATAAAGGTATTGCAGGAGTATGAACGTGCTGTCATATTCAGACTAGGACGTTTCGTAGGAGTGCGCGGACCTGGGCTGATTATATTGGTGCCTGCGTTAGAACGCATGGTGCGTGTAAATCTCAGAACGCTTGTTATGGACGTACCCTCGCAGGACACTATCACAAAAGATAATATATCCATAAAAGTGAATGCTGTTATATACTTCCGTGTTGTAGTGCCTGAAAAGTCAGTGTTAGAAGTAGATGACGCATACTATGCTACCAGTCAGATAGCTCAGACTACACTCCGTAGCATTATCGGACAGTTTGACCTAGATGACCTATTATCCCATCGCGACAAAATAAATATGGAGTTGCAAACAGTTATAGATAAACAAACCGACCCGTGGGGCGTTAAGATAGGCTCGGTGGAGATGAAACATATAGACCTACCGCAAGAGATGCAAAGAGCTATGGCAAAGCAGGCTGAAGCTGAACGCGACCGCAGAGCTAAAGTTATCAACGCAGACGGCGAATATCAAGCTGCTACGAAACTTGCAGAAGCAAGCAATATTATGGAGAACAACCCTATCACATTGCAGCTACGATACCTGCAAACGCTGTCTGACATATCTAGCAAAGAGGGTTCTACAACCATTATCCCTATACCGCTTGATATATTTCAGACTATAACCAGTAAAGCGACTGGTAAATAAGAGGTTTTATGCGTCCTAATCTTGTCATACCAAATATGATTACTATGATGAGCATCCTAGCCAGCGTTTATTCTATGGTGCTGACGCTCAGGGGTTCATACGTCTTGGCTGCAATAGCAATAATCGTAGCAGCTATATTTGACGGGATGGACGGTAAAGTGGCACGACTAATGAACGGTGCCAGCGAGTTCGGCATACAAATGGATTCTTTGGCTGACGTTATCTCATTCGGCGTAGCTCCAGCATTTCTAGTGTACGTGTGGAAGATAAATGAGCTTGGCAGATTAGGCACTATGGTGATGTTCTTATATATCGCCTGCGGTGCACTTAGGTTGGCACGGTTTAACGTTCAAACAAAAGTCATAAGCAACGTTTTCTTTGTGGGCTTGCCTATACCAGCAGCAGCAACGGCACTTGTATCAAGCATACTGTTCTTAAAACGCACAAATATGTTGGAAAGAGATATATTGCCCCCTATATACCTAGCCATAACGCTAATGCTAGCCCTTCTAATGGTTAGCATAGTCCCCTACTACAGCTTTAAGCGGCTCGGCGAATTAAAGAAACACCCGTTTGGTATGGCTGTAATACTCGCAGTCCTTATATTTGCTGTGGGACTAGAACCATACATTACACTCTTTGTGCTGATGTCAGCATACATAGTATCAGGTTTCATAATGTTGCCTTTTGCAAAACGTATTACGGCGAAATTAGAGTCTGAATAATCAGCCTCGCTGTAATAGCAGTGGTTGCTGTGGTTGTTGTGGTTGCTGTGCCATTGGTTGAGTTGGTTGAGGTTGCCCCGCTGGTGACGGGACTGGATTAGCAGGTTGAGCTTGAGGCTGTGCTGGTTGTCTTGCCTGAGCCATATTTGCCGTAGCTTGAACTAGCGGACTTTCTATAATATTTCTAATAGTTTCCAGCGTAGTTTTATATGGGATATTTTCACCCATTCTTTGTCGCAAGAAACCATTTATGTCGTCTATCTTTTGCAATGCCTCGTCTATTTTCTTATTTGAGCCATGCACATACGCATTTATATTTACTAGAGCCTCTGCATCGTTATATGTGGCTAGCAGGTCACGAAAACGTCCTGCACTATCAAATGTATCGTCATCTACTAATTCTTTCATAAGCCTTGACGCACTATTCAACACATCTATTGCAGGGAAGTGGTTTTTGGCAGACAACTGGCGACTCAAAATTATGTGTCCATCTATGATTGAGCGCACCGTATCGCCCACAAGGTCATTAGTATCATCAGCTTCCACTAGCACGGTATAAATGCCCGTGATGCTTCCCTTGCCCGAATCCGTGCCTGCACGTTCCAATAGTTTTTGCAACAGCGGTATGAAAGATGGAGTAAATCCCTTACTTGCAGGTGGCTCACCAGCGGCAAGCCCTATCTCACGTTGCGAATATGCCACACGGGTAAGGCTATCCATCATCAACATAACCCTTTTCCCTTTATCTCTAAAATATTCCGCCACAGCAGTTGTAACATGTGCAGCCATACGGCGGACTAGTGGTGGCTGGTCACCCGTTGCCACTATAACAATACTTTTCTTAAAACCCTCCGCCCCTAAATCACGCGTTATAAACTCATTAACCTCTCTGCCGCGCTCGCCTATCAGCCCTATCACATTCACATCAGCATTAGTATTACGAGCTATCATGCCCAATAAGACACTCTTACCCACACCACTACCCGCAAATAATCCCATACGTTGCCCGAAACCAACCGTTAATAATCCGTCAATAGCTCGTATTCCAGTCTCTACAACATCTCCCCTGCCTATCAATTTGCGCTTTATCGGGTTCGGAGATTTAGCAAATAAAGGCATGCTTACGCCCCCAATAATCGGAGGTTTGTCGTCCATAGGTCTGCCAAGTCCGTCAAATATACGCCCAACCATATCTTCTGATACTAAAAACGTTGACCCGCTCACCGCACCTGAAAGCTCATCCACGCTGCAAACTTCGCTACCGGGATATATACCGTCGCTCTCCCCATAAGGCATAAGCAACACCCTGTTATCTCTAAACCCTATTATTTCAGCTGGAACGCCTACGCCACTCTTTGTGGCTATATTACATGTAGTGCCTATAGCAAGCATTGGACCATCGGATTCTATGATAAGTCCAACTATCTTCGTAACCGCACCGCGATACGATATATCTTTAGTTGGCTTTATCTGCTTTAGTATTTGCAAACTGTTCATATATCTTATCTGCTAACCCACTAACCCATGTATCAACGCTTAAATCAACGTCGCCTAGCTTTGTTTTAATGATAACTCCACCTTTATCAATACTCTGGTCTATAGTCACGCCATATTGCGGGAACACCGACGATACATTCTCCGCATCAGTCGGATTTACCGTGAACACTAAATGTTGCACGTCAGCAAGCCGTTTCAATGACGACTTTATCAATCCTATAACAAACATATCATTCACCTTGCGCTCTGCACCGATAAGCTCACGCAAGTAAGCTATAATAATCTCTGGAAATTGCGTGTCCAGCTCGTCCATAGCAACGCTCAACTTATGTATTTCCTTTACTGCCTCTATCCATTGCTTTTCAACACGGTCAATATAGTCGCTCTTCTGCGCCTCATAGTTGCGGTCGCTCTCTACCTTCTGGTCTGTCCGTCCTGCCTGATAACCTTCATCGTATCCCT
>NZ_BAAIHG010000065.1:0-6831 GCF_054655775.1 Candidatus Termitispirillum reticulitermitis
TAAAAAGACTGGCGTTTCATAGTCTCCTCAAAGTCAACTTTTAATCCGTCAAAATCGGGTCCATCTACGCAGGCAAACTTCACCTCGCCACCCACACTCACGCGACAACCACCACACATGCCCGTGCCGTCCACCATTAACGGGTTCAACGACACGCCCGTAGGTAGTCCTAATGGTTTAGTGTAATCTACAACAGCCTTCATCATTATCATAGGACCAATCGCCACTACTAGGTCGTAAATAACACCCTTTTCTAACTGCGATTTTAGAACATCGGTCACGACGCCCTTAATGCCAAGCGAACCGTCATCGGTAGCATAGAGCACACTATCAGCAAAGGCTTCAAATTCTCTCTTTAATATTACAAGTTCCCTATTCCTGCCACCCAGCACACAATCAACCCGCACACCCATCTGCTTTAAGTGTTTCATCTGCGGATATAACGGCGCAATGCCAACCCCGCCGCCTATACCTAACACCGATTTTAGATTTTCTACAGGATAATGCGCGGGTTCGCCCAGCGGTCCCGCCACGGCGGAGAGGTTATCTCCCGCACACTTGCCGTCAAGCTCACGCGTGGAGTAACCTACCACCTGATAGATTATGTTTATAGTGCCCTCGTCCCTGTCGTAGTCCTCAATAGTCAACGGTATGCGCTCGCTGTCATCGTTCGCACAGACTATCACAAACTGACCGGGCTGACAGCCACGCGCAACATAAGGCGCATACACCGTCATGAGCGCAACACCCTCGCTGAGCTGAACTTTGCTAACTACCTTATACATCATAACATAGCTCTAGTCAGGCAATGTTGTGCTATTTAGGCAACAGGGCTTTCCTAGATAGTTCCAGCCTGCCACTGCGGTCTTTGCCCGTATAGAGCACGTCTAGCTTATCGCCCACACTCACAACATCAGCCATATTAGCCGTCCGCGAATGGTCGTATTGCGACACGTGCAACAGCCCCTCCAGTCCTGGCAATATCTCAACAAACGCACCATACTCCATTACCTTTTTAACAGTAGCTTTATACGTGCGCCCCTCTATAGCCTCTGCCACAGAAGCCTCTACCATATCAATAGCACGTTGCATAGCATCAGCATTAGTTGCGAATATATTTACTATACCGCCATCAAATATATCTATCGTAGCACCAGTAGCCTCTATAATAGCTTTGACATTCTTGCCCTGAGGTCCTATCAGCATACCAGTCTTTTCAGGGTTAATGTGAACAACCTTAACACGCGGTGCAGTAGGAGCAAGCTCTGGACGCACTTCTGGCAATGCCTTTTGCATCACATCTAGCAGGAACATACGCCCAGCATAAGCCTGAGTCAATGCCTCTGACAATATCTGCCGCGACAGTCCCTTTATCTTAATATCCATCTGCAATGCAGTGATGCCATCGCGAGTACCAGCGACCTTGAAGTCCATATCGCCCAAGTGGTCTTCAAGCCCCATAATATCAGTCAATATTACATATTTGCCATCCTGATAAACAAGCCCCATAGCTATACCAGCAACAGGCGCACTAATAGGCACCCCAGCATCCATTAGAGCAAGCGTTCCGCCACAAACAGTCGCCATTGACGATGAACCATTAGATTCCAATATTTCAGATACTACCCGCACTACGTATGGAAAGTTATCATTGCTTGGCAATACCCTAGACAACGCCCTCTCAGCCAATGCACCATGACCAATTTCTCTGCGACCGGGAGCACCAATCCTGCCCGTCTCGCCGACACTATAAGGCGGGAAGTTATACTGTAGTGTGAAAGTCTTATTAACATTGCCCTCTATCGTGTCAGACATCTGACTGTCACTCTTAGAGCCTAACGTAACTGATACCAACGCCTGCGTTTCGCCACGCGTAAAGAGTGCAGAGCCATGCCCACATGGTAACACAGTCGTTTCAATATCTATCGGGCGGATTTCGTCCGTCTTTCTGCCGTCCACACGATTCTTCGTAGTGACAATATGCTCACGGAACACATACTTTTCAACCTCTTTAACAAGGTCTTTATAGAAAAGCTCATTTTTGTCAAAATCTTCGTGAGTCGCTTTCAATAGTGCAGTCAATTCTGCCTTTACAGCATCAATGGCAGCGTATTTCTCCAGCTTACCTTGCACCGAAAAAGCATCTCTAAACTTGCTACCGACCTTTGAGATGCCGTCCTTCACAAGTGCCTCTGGTATAGCATAGTCAACATAATCCATCTTAGCCTTGCCGACAGATTTTGCCATTTCTTCTTGCAAGGCTATGATTTTCTTAATCTCTTCATGACCGAAAATCAACGCATCAACAATCGCCTCTTCGCTGGCAACCGCCATACCCGCCTCAACCATAACTATAGCGTCTTTCGTGCCTGCAAGAATTATGTTCATCTCTAGTTCACTATACTGCGCTACAGATGGATTCACTATCAGCTTACCACTCAGCTTGCCCACCCTAACCGCACCCACAGGAATAGTGAATGGTATGTCAGAAATCATCAATGCAGCACTTGCTGCATTCAGAGCCAACACATCGGGCATATTGACATTATCAGCCGATACAACCGTAGCTACGAGTTGCGTTTCATTCCTAAAGCCCTCTGGAAACATAGGACGCAAAGGTCTATCTATCAGCCTAGCCGTCAACGTTTCCCTATCGCTAGGCTTAGTCTCACGCTTAATATATCCGCCGGGAAACTTGCCTATTGCATAAAATTTCTCAATATAATTAACTGTCAGCGGGAAAAAATCAGTGTATGATTCTGGCGTTGAACCTACAACTGCCGTCACTAGGACAACAGTATCACCCTGACGCGCCCAAATAGCACCGTTAGCCTGCTTTGCCTTCCAACCCGTTTCAAACGTTATTGATGCACCCCCACCTGTGAGAGCGACTGAAAATATCTTAGCGTTTTTCTCCATGATTACTTCCTAATGCCGAGAGATTCAATCAAAGAACGATAGCGGGCATAATCTTTCTGCTTCAGATAATCCAGCAACTTGCGGCGTTTGCCGACAAGCATAAGCAAACCACGCCTAGAATGGTGGTCTTTTACATGAGTCTTAAAATGCTCTGTAAGATACCCAATGCGGTCAGTGATAAGCGCAACTTGAACCTCAGGTGAGCCTGTATCGCCATCGTGTATCTTAAACTGCGCAATTAAATCCTGTTTCCGTTCCTTAATAACTGTCATAAAAATATCCTCCAATAATCTACTTCGCAAGCTCAAATAGTATCAACTGATTGTGCTTGCCGTCCTCTGAATCTTGTACAAAAAAGTTCACAACTAATAACTGCTCACTAAATTTGGGCAGCCTTAATGCCGCTTTATCTTCAAGTGAACAATCTAACACAACCTTGTCAGGTGTATCGCCGAACTCGTCTTCATTGCGGAAAGTGCATTGCTTGTTGTCATCATCTACGTAATGTCCCACCAGCGAATAGGGGACACTATCTTTAGGCAACACCCTTGCAACCGTCACGGCAGAGTAAAACCGCAACTCCCCCTCCGCAACAGCACCATAGTCAAAATAACGAATAGCAAGCAACCTATCATTACTGCCCGCCGCTTGTTTCAAGAGCGTCTTCTGAGCGGGAGTACAGGCTAACCGCAACGTGCTTGCCCCTAACGCAAAAGTGCAGTCGTCTTTATTGTCAGTGTTCCTGCGCGGAAAGAAATACCCATAAACCAATGTAGGTTCTTTTCTTGTCCCGCCACACAGGGCGCGAATTTCACGATGTTCTCTCTTATCGTAAAAGTCCACACAAGCATTTACCTGACCTGCAGCTAGCACAGCCGCATCACCAGCGGTGCACTTTGCCGAAAAAGTAGCTTTCGTAGCCACGTCTACTAATTTACACTCACCATCAGATTTACTATATTCAATAAAGTTGCAGACAGCTGGTCCTGCAAATGCAAAACCAGCCCCCAGCATATATATAAATGCACATGCTAATATAGCTAATGCATCAAAACGCCTAACCATCACCTGCTACCCTACCTCTACGCCCATACTGCGCGCTGAACCAGCGACAGACTTCATTGCTTGCTCTACGTTTTGGGTATTCAAATCAGGCAACTTAGTTTCAGCAATCTTTTTCAACTGCTCATTAGTCAATTTGCCAATCTTTGTCTTGTTAGGTACACCAGAGCCTTTCTCTAATTTCAACTCTTTCTTAATCAACTGAGAAACAGGCGGAGTCTTTGTTACAAACGTAAAGCTCCTGTCCTCAAAAACCGTAATCACCACAGGGATAATAAAATCGCCCATAGCTTGCGTATTAGCATTAAACGCCTTACAGAACTCCATAATATTGACACCACGCTGACCCAGCGCAGGACCAACCGGCGGAGTAGGTGCCGCCTTACCCGCCTGTATTTGCAATTTAATCTGCCCCATAACTTTCTTTGCCATAATAGTTATCCTTCCTTTAGCCTTTCATCCGTCTTATCTGCAGGTAGCTCAACTCAATAGGAGTTTGCCTGCCAAACACACTTACGATGACACGCACCTTCTCACGCTCAACGTTCACCTCGTCTATCATACCAGGAAAACCTAGGAATGGTCCGTCTGTCACCTCAATGGAATCGCCCTTGTTAAATTTAGACATTAAGCGCGGTGCCTGCTCGCTAGCCCTAGATAGCATTGCATCAACATCCGCCTGCGGTATCGGCACAGGCTCAACACCACCTATAAAACCAGTGACCCTTGCCACAGCCCGAACGACATTCCAGTTTTCAGTTGACATCTCCATCTGCACAAGCACATAGCCGGGATACGTCCTGCGAACCTTCTTCACGGGCTTGCCGTCATGCAACTCAATCACCTCTTCAGTAGGGATAAGCACTTGACTAATCTGTTCATACAGGTTCAGTTCCGCAATCTTCTTGTCTAACAACGCCTTAACTCTATTCTCTGCGGCAGAGTTGGTGTGGATTACATACCATTCTTTAGCCATATCTGCCCTCCTACCCCATTACCACAGTGGCAAGCCGTGCAAGCACAGCATCGGCAATGCCAAGATAGACCGTAAGTATCGCCATTAACACCAACACGACAGCAGTCGTGCCAATAGTTTGTTGCTTGGTGGGCCAGCTAACCTTTTCCAACTCCCCTTTCACTTCATTGTAAAACGCAAGAGCTTTATCTATGCCCATCCTACTTAACCTCTCTATGGGTAGTATGTTTCTTGTCGTGCGGGCAGTATTTCTTTATCTCTAACTTGCCCGTCATAGTCCGCTTGTTCTTGGTTGTCGTGTAGTTGCGCCTCTTACATTCAGAGCACGCAAGTGTTATAATTTCTCTCATAATATCGTCCCCCATATACACGTTATTTAATCACACAAAACTAATCACTCATAAATACAGGCCAAGAAGGACTTGAACCCTCAACCGCCGGTTTTGGAGACCGGAACTCTACCAATTGAGCTATTGGCCTAAGTATATAGCTCTGTTTGCACGTCCTGTTGTGCACGAACTTTCGCAATTACTCCGCAAACATTTCCCTCAAACAACAAGCAATTGTTGTTTTTTCTTGCAACATTCTGTTGCGCTGGTCAATGGCACAAGTTAAATTTTACACACGTTCACAACATTGTCTAATTTTTCAGCCACAAGCCCACATCCGGAATCGAACCGGAGACCTCGTCCTTACCAAGGACGCGCTCTAACCGACTGAGCCATGTGGGCAGACTCACCACGCCCCAAGCGGGCGACGGGACTTGAACCCGCGACCATCAACTTGGAAGGCTGATGCTCTACCACTGAGCTACACCCGCACAAAAACACAATGGAGAGAGGAGGATTTGAACCTCCGAAGCTTACGCAACAGATTTACAGTCTGTCCCCTTTGACCTAACTCGGGAATCTCTCCATCAAAACAACCACAAACCATATACAAAACTACATAATAGACCACATGCGGACTATACACTAGATAAGAACGCCCCCTTTTGAGGGGGTGAAAACATTACACAAAGCATATTCTAGCGTAGCATTATATTACTACGATACATCCTTATAACACAGCATTATAACAATGTCAAACTATTTTATAACTTTTTTCTAAGAAAGTTGACATACAGAAAATAATCGTATAGAATCGCCACGTATATGCTTAGCATTTAGGAGATAAGATGATAAATATGAAGTTTTTTGCGTCCGCGCGCTCTGCGCTGTTATTGGTGATGTGCGTTTGCCTCTTATGCCAGATAGCATAGAGCACCTGACTCCAGAACAGCGCAAACACTATATGGGTATGAAATGAACTATCGTGCAGATATAGATGGGTTGAGGGCATTTGCTGTTATCCCTATAATACTTTTTCATTTAGATTTCACCAAGTTCTTTGGTGGTGGTTACGCTGGTGTGGATATATTCTATGTAATATCGGGGTTTTTAATCACCAGTATTATATATGGTGAGATGATTGGCAATGTTCAAAAATCAAACGCTGTTATGACGGGGGGGGGGGCAGCGCTCATTAGCTAGCTCTGAAGCTACGTCACACCTTGCAGGCGAGGGATTTAGTTTTCTAAAATTTTATGAACGTAGGGTTAGGCGTATAATCCCGCCATTAGTTTTTGTAGCGTTAGTATCAACCGTATTAGCTGAACTTCTGTTTTCTCCTAGGTATTTACAAAGCTATCTTACATCTTTAAGGTATATGTTCGCATTCGTGCCCAATGTGTTTTTTTGGCAAGAGTCTTTCAACTATTGGACTATACCAGACGGCACAAAACCATTGCTACATACGTGGTCTTTAGGAGTAGAGGAGCAGTTTTATATACTATTTCCACTAGTATTATTCCTATTGGTTAAATACCTAAATAA
>NZ_BAAIHG010000066.1:0-6564 GCF_054655775.1 Candidatus Termitispirillum reticulitermitis
TATGCTAAATGGGCGCAGGCTTTATGTTGCTGATATGCGGAAGCTGAAAAGCGACAACGAAACGTTTATGAAAACATACAATGCCACTATAAATAGGTGGTATAAGCGTGATGCTGATAATATACGGCTGGACTGGGTGATTGATAATCATAGCGATAACATTAGCGAGCTTGACACATGGCTTGCGCTGGGGTTGCTGGAGACATCCAACTACCTATTGTATAACAACAAAAAGAAGGAGATACCTAAAAAATGATAAAACGTTTATGTGTGTTGCTACTCATATTCTTTTGCGGGTTGACTGTTCCTATTTACGCTGATACACGTAGCGCAGGTAATACGTTGATGTATGCTGTGCCGCTCTATGCTCTTGCTCTGACAGGCTATCATTTAGATGGCTACGGCTCACTGCAGCTCATTGCGGCAACGGGAGTAACGCAACTAGCATCGGAAGGGCTAAAAAGTGCAACAAAAGAGAAACGACCTGACTATAAATCAGGCGACTCCAAAAAATCATTCCCATCAGGGCATGCCGCAGGTGCATTTAGTGGCGCAACGTTTATCCACAGACGCTACGGGCTAAACCAAGCAATCGTCCCTTATATGGCTGCCACGTTTGTTGCATATTCTAGGGTGGATGCCCGCAAACACTACGTGCATGACGTGGTGGCGGGGGCGGCTATTGCGGGCTTATTCTCATATCTAATAGCAAGACCGCTTGAAAAAAAGGTAGAGGAAGAAAAGGCGGACAATGTATCTTTTAGCATAGATTCTCTGTATTTCACTGATAAAGAGTTTGTTGTATCGGTGTCGCTGGCGTGGTAAAATGCTATATGCCAAAGAATAAGTTTTTAACTGATAATTGTTTGATTTATCTGAAGTTTATGGGCTTTATCTGGCTGATTGAGCTAATAATGCGCGCTATATTCGCCCTGTGGCAGTGGAGTGCTCTGTCTGCAAACCCCGCAGGTGTTATCGCTAAAGCATTCTACATTGGGATTAGATTTGATGGCAGACTTGCTTGTCTGCTAGCTCTGCCTGTCCTATTCGTGCTGTATGTTCCTATATTAAATAAGCGTTTCGACGTTATTAGCATTTACCTGCGTCACTTTTATATGGGGTTAATATTCATATTGTTAGTTGTATATGCGGCTGATTTTGCGCACTATTCATATATTGGCGTGAGAATCAATTTTGAGCTATTTCACCAACTAAACGACTTAAAAGAATCTATTTTAATGGTATGGCAGACCTACCACGTGTTGCCCCTGCTAGTGTTTATGGCATTAGCCGTTTATGGGGCGGGGCGGATTATTAAAATTATATTTGATAAATGCTTCTATGCGCGCGAATATCCGCTCAAAATGCAAATAATATCAGGTATTTTCGCCTTTATTATTTCATTTATTTTAATTTATGGGCAGTATAGTTTCACTTGGTTTCCGTTGCGCTGGAGCGAGGCATATTTTGCGGGCAAAAGGGAGATTAGCGCATTGGGGCTGAACCCCGTGCAGAATATATATGACACCAAGCCACGCAAAAAGCGTAAAAATAGGCAAGACATAAAGCTAGTCCAGTCTGCATATCCACTAGTGGCTGATTATCTGGGGATAAAGGGCAATTTAGACTTAAAGGGTGATACGCCACTTGATTATATGCGTCTGGTGCCAGAGACTGGGCGCACTAGACCAAATATTGTGCTGATTATAGTTGAATCATTAAGCACACATAAAACATCGTTGATGTTTGATGAACTGCCTGTTACGCCGTTTTTGAAACAGTTAGCAGAAAAGTCGCTATATTTTCCTAACTATTATGCATCAGCGCGCACCACTGCTAGGGCGTTGTTTTCAATATTTACAGGCATACCCGATAAGAACCCGTCATTTGATAGCTCCTCGCGCGATGCTGATGCAGTAGACCAGCATCTAATCTGGACTGATTTTAAGGACTATAAAAAGTTGTTTATGCTCGGTGGCAATGCTAACTGGGCAAATATGCGCGGGGTGCTCGCCAACAACATCTCTGGGCTTGAGATACTGGAAGAGGGGTTTTGGAAAGCTAAACGGGTTGATACGTGGGGCATATCAGACATCGCTCTGATGAGGGAATCTAACGCATATCTAGCTAGTCTTGATAAGAGCGAACCGTTTTTTGCAGTTTTACTCACAGCGGCTAATCACCGCCCATTTACCATACCTAAAAATATAGATGGGTTTGACTATTCAGAGCCTAAAACGTCATTTGTGGAAAAGTATGGTTTCTATATGGAGGAATACAATGGAATGCGTCTGTGCGACTTTGCACTGAAAGAGTTTTTTGAGCTGGCGGAAAAGTCCGACTACTACGACAATACAATATTTATAGTAGTAGGCGACCACGGGATAATGGAAAGCTCCCCAGCTGCCCCTAAAACATATCAGAAACTTGAGCTGCACGAGTATCAAGTCCCACTAGTCATCCACTACCCGAAACGATTCAAGAGCGGGGTAGTTTTACAGGCAGGCGGACACACCGACCTATTCCCTACGATTGCAGGGCTTGTAGGAATTTCATACCACAATACGACACTTGGGCGTGACCTATTTGATAAACGCTACGGGGACGACCGCTGGACATTCATAATGCGGACATACACAACTCCACTGTTAGTAAGCAGAGACAGACTTGCTGTGGGTGGCACGGGCGAAATCTACAGCAGGAAAAAGGATGACATGCACAGTGACTGGCAACTGGTAGAGCCTGAACCAGCAGATGCAAAAGCACTGGAACTGCTAACCACTGGCATAGAGGAAACAGCTAGATACATGCTGTATCATAACAAAAAGACGGGGGAATAGCAAAGATTTTGCTTATATTATGATGACACGGCGCGATTTTTTGAAAGCAGGTGTAGTTTCAGGGCTGACAGCACTGACAGGTTGCTCTCCATTGCCACCATTTGATGAGACAGAATGGACAAGGCGCACATCAGAGCAAGATGTTGGACTGCTATACGCTGAGCACTATGGTGAAAATGGTTTATTTTTTAACCCGTGGATGCTACGTGGCGGAGGTATGAGTCTAGTTCGCGCTCTCAAGAACCGCATTGCAGAAAATCCATTCAACCCAGAGTTCTCCGATGCAAACCTTACAAATGTTGACAATGATTACAGCTATCTAAATGATAGCTACAACCAGAGTATCTCATTTGTAGGGCATGCTACATTCATCATCAAGCTGGCAGGGAACACTATATTCACCGACCCGTTCTTGTCAGACACCGCACTGGTAGTGCGTAAAGAGGTTAAAATAAAATTTGACATTGATAATCTTCCTAATAATCTCGTAGTGCTACTAAGCCATAACCATTACGACCATTTAGATTCTGATACCATAAAAGAAATCTCTGCAAAGAAGAATGCCATATACATCGTCCCTCTGGGGCTTGCTAATCTGATGAGACGTTACGGCGCGATTGAGGTCTATGAGCTTGATTGGTGGCAGTCAAAGACTATAGGTGATGTGACGTATACATTTTTGCCCGCTCAGCACTGGTCTAGGCGGATAGGGCAGAGAGACAGTAGCACGCTTTGGGGTGGCTTTATGCTCACTGGTGCTGGCAAGACCATATACTTTGCGGGCGATAGTGGCTATTTTGTGGGCTTTAAGGAGTTTGGCAGACTTTATAACATTGACTACGCACTCGTAGGGGTAGGTGCTGAGGAGCCACGCAATATAATGCATTATGCACATACTAATCCAGATGAGTTCTTTAAGGCAGCAGCAGATTTGGGAGCAAAAAAAGCTATCCCTATGCACTTTGGGGTGATACGGCTTGGACGTGAACCTGTCTTGTACCCCTTGTATCAGGTGTATGAACACCTTAAAGCGCATCCAGAACTGGTGAAATCTACCTGTCCACTACGCGTGGGGGAATTTACTAAAATATGAAAAATGGTTTTATCCTCTTTGTGCTTATACTGCTCAGTAGCGTTTTCATCTATGCCGCTGACGACTCTAGTGGTGAGATAGAGCGACTACTGCAGGCAATGAAATCTATTCCGACAGGTTCAGTATTCATCCGCAACGGGAAAGAATATAACCCCAAAGAAGCCGTAGAGCATTTACGTGGTAAGCTGGCACGTGCTGGAGATAGAGTCAAAACTACCGAAGATTTTATAGAGCGGATAGCCTCACGCTCTTCCATATCGGGCAAAGACTACTTAATAAAGTTTCCTGATGGAACAACCATTACAACGAGTAGGTTTTTGCGTGGAAATACGAAATAGCAAATTGTGATAACTTATGCTAAAATCCTCTTATGATTGATATTATTCAGAAGGGCGGAGTGCTGATGTATCCCATATTGGGGTTGTCGGTTGTTGCGCTAGGCATATTTTTGGAGCGGCTATGGGTGTTGCGCCCTGAGCGATTTATCCCTGTTGCGCTTTTAGCTAAGTTAAAGGAGTTGCTCGGTGCTGGCAACTATAATGAGGCGGCTAGCTTGTGCGCTATAAACGATTACGCTATTACACGCATAGCTGCTAGACTCATTGAAGATAAAGGGCAAGATTGGCAAAAGCTCTCTGCGGTAGCCGAAGAGGTCGGTAGCATTGAGGCACGGGAACTTGCCAGTTATCAAAGCACCCTGCTGATAATTGTTGCATTAGAACCACTACTGGGACTGCTCGGCACCGTATTTGCAATGATAGATATATTCAACGTTATGTCAACTGGTGCTATAGGCGATGGGCAGGCACTATCGGGTGGCATAGCACTGGCACTTATCACCACTGCGGCAGGTATTTCAATAGCCATACCAGTGCAAGTGTTTCACCACATAGCAAAATACATGGCTGATAAAATTACGAATGAGTTAGAACGGCAGACGATTGCATTGATAGAGCTAATAAAATGAAGTTTCACACTGCCGCCAGTAATGATTCCTCTCGGCTGGCACTCAATATAATGCCGCTGATAGATGTTATCTTTATCTTGCTGATATTCTTTGCCGTTCGCACATCATTTAACGATAGTAGCGAGCTAGACGTTGACCTGCCACAAGCGGCTACCGCGGAGGCTAAGCAGGAAAACGCTGTTGTCCGCGTTATAATAACAGCAAATAACAGCATTTACGTTAATGGAATGCCCACTATGGCAAGTGAGCTTAACGAACAACTAAAGCAGGAGTATGAAAAAGCACAAAATGCATCTGTTGTTATAGAGGCTGACAAGGCAACCCAACATGGCGTTGTAGTGTCGGTCATAGATGCTGCCCGCTCCGCTGGCTTTGAGAGTTTTGCTATAGCGACTGACAAACCGTAGTTTATCTCCCCACTTTCACCACATCTAGCCAGTGATAGACTTCCTTTTGAGCGGCAACTGCCGATAGCTGCATAGTGCACCCGCTACAGCTAGTCAGCACATATCGCAAATCCGCACTAAACTGTTCCATACAACTACGCGCCATATTGTTTGACAGGTCGGGGTCGGTCATCTTTAGTATGCCCCCCATACCACAACACAGCCCTTCGCCTTTATTCAGCCCAGAGAGCAAGTCTGACAGCCATAACCTATCGCCGTCCTTCTGCTCCCAGTGGCAGGGTTCGTGGTAGCCATATTTAGCTGGCTTATCAGCTGTTACGGTAGCAATTGCATCTGTCAATAAGCCCGCTAACGGGGTCAAACTGGCTAGCCATTCCTGCCCATCATCGCCATTTAGTGGGGCGTTATCGTCCTCGCTATCAGCATAAGCCTTTAGACTATGATAGCAGGATGCACAGAACACCGCTATATGCGGTTTGCCTAGTTTGCGCCATTCGTTGATATTCTGGTCTTGCATTGTTCTCATTACTTCGTATCGCCCTGCGTGGTGCATAGTCCCCCCGCAACAGTTGAATCCATTAGTATCTAATAGTGTATATCCCCAAGCCTCTAGTAGTTGTCGTGCAGTCTGCCCCCACTGGGGACGCACGTTGTTAGCCGTGCAGCCTGCAAAAAGCACGACAGGCTTTGATACGTCAATCTTTGCTTTAGCCGATTTCGTAATTATCGCCCACGTCTTGATGTCAGTTTTGTTCGCCATAGCTTTGGCAGTTTCTAGTGTTGATTTCATTAGCGATGGAGCAATAGACAATGGCACCATCATAGCCAACCGCCCGAACAACCCCCATAATGGACCAAGCCTGTTTATCCAGATGTCCCACATATATTGCGACCAGTGGGAATGCTTTGAGCGCATATCTGCAAGCAAATCTCCAGCTGACAACTTACCAGAGCAAGCCTGCTTGCATCTGCCACAACCAGCACATAGACGTGCAAGGCTGAACATATCCCCCCAGCTGAGTTGAGCTGTTCCGCCCGCTAGCTGCTCCATAAGTATGCGTTTAGCTTTCGGAGAATACTCCTCTTTGCGGTATTGCTTGAATACGGGGCAAACCTGCAGACATTCGCCACACTGGACACAGCCACGTTTAACCTTCGTAGCCATAGTCAGTAAGCCTTATTTGGGTTTAGTATGCCGTTAGGGTCAAACAACTTTCTTATAGATTGCATCATATCACGCTCCCGCTTACCAAGCTG
>NZ_BAAIHG010000067.1:0-5724 GCF_054655775.1 Candidatus Termitispirillum reticulitermitis
CCTCCAAGTCCGTTCACGCCCCTAGAGTTAACAAAGTCCTCGTCCGCGAATTCATTGATAAATCATTCTCTATATTCTACAACGGAAAACAGCATACCTTTAACACCTAAATAGGGGCATTTTAACTTGTGGAATTGAGGGGCATTTTAACTGTGGCATTACATACCTTTTCTTTCATCGTCCACGTATAGTAAGTATCGGTATCACACCGAACAATAAGTATCTAGTCTTCCACGAATATTTTTCTTTCTTGATTACCACGATTGTAGAAAATAATCTATATTTTGTGATAACTGGTCGCTCCCTAACCTTTTCCATTCTGGGGATTTTTACATTATATTTCAACTCTAGTGCATCCAGCTCCTCGTTATAAGCCTGCCTAATCTTGAGCCTATTGTGCTCATCAAGACCAGTTGACAGAGAGCCTTGCACATATCTGTGAAACACCAAGACACGCGGGCAGACCGCCGTCCGCTCGGTGCAAATTGCAGCCTCCCAGCTAAACATAGTGTCTTCAAATTGAGAAAACCGCCCCAAAAAACGTAGTTGATGTTTTTTGATAAAATCACGTCTGAATAGAGCCGCCCAAACCACACCACCATAAAGGTTAGATACCCCTCCCGTTAGCACGTAGCGATGTGCTGATGCCATCTGTATGTCGCCACTCCGCTCATCAAACATGCCAGAACGGACTATTGCGGCATCGGTCATGAGAGCTGTCTCTAACATCATTTCGTAATAATCTAGGTCGTATATATAGTCGTCAGCATCCATAAAGTGGATATATTGTCCATTGGCACTATCAATACCCTTATTGCGCGCAGACGCAACACCCTGATTAGCCTGTGCAATTATTTTAATTCGCGAGTCTCTGCTGGCATAACCATCGCAAACATCTTTACTATTATCAATGGAGCCGTCATCCACGATGATGATTTCAAGGTTTTTATGGCTCTGGTAGATAATGTTTTCTAGGCACTGCGCAATATACCGCTCAGCGTTATACATAGGGATTATCACAGATATTTTGCTCTCGCTAGCCATAACTCCTTTATAGCTCATATTTCACATTATATCAACCCAACAAAAGACTTGACTTTTATAAAAATTTAAATTAGACTAACCCCCGTGCTGGTGTAGCTCAATTGGTAGAGCAGCTGACTTGTAATCAGCAGGTTGAGGGTTCAAGTCCTTTCACCAGCTTGATTTCCGAAGGTTGGTGTTCATTAGGTTAAGGATTGAAGGGAGGGGGCACTTATTTGTGGCAGAAATAGCTAAACTTTCCGTTAAAGACCTATCCGATGGGATGATAGTAGTTCGTTTTGATAAAACGGGTGTTGTTTATTCCCATTACGGCTTGCCGATGTCCGATGCTGCATTTACTAAAGGCGAGCTTATCCGTCAGGGTGTTGATTATGCTTATGTCCGCATTGATGCTCTAGCAGCAGCAGACGCCACCGTTAAGAAATACACCAGTGTGCCTAGTGTCGTTGACGAGTTTTATCTGAAAGATGCTGTCTTTAGGAAACCTGATGAGCATGACTTGCCGATGTTGAAAGATATAGTTGGTATGGCGAACATGCACAAGACTACCGAAACTATAACTAACAAACTATTAACGGATACGAAGTTTGGCGGCTTGGTTGATACTAAAACTACTGGTGGATTAGTATCAGATGTTTTAGCTAACTGTCTGGAAAGCCCTGTTGCTTTTACCAGCGTGGCTCGTATGAAGAATAAAGACAGCTACACCTATAGCCACTCAATAAACGTAGCGATACTTGCCCTGTCAGTAGGCAGGCGTCTGCAAATGAGCAAACGGGAGCTTTATGAGCTGGCATTTGCTGCATTGATGCACGATGTAGGCAAGATGAAGATACCTGAAGCAGTATTGAATAAGAAAGCTGTTCTTAACGGTGATGAAAAGGCATATATTAAGCGACACCCAGAGTTTGGCTATGACATGTTATCAAGGGATAGAACTGTCGGTGTTGACACGCTGATGGGAGTCTATAGCCATCATGAACGTGCAGATGGTTCAGGCTATCCGGGCGGACTGCTTGATGCACATACTCACAAATGCGCTAAAATCATTAGTTTGGCAGATACATACGATGCTATGACCTCTGACACTCCATATCACGTAGCGATACCACCCACTACGGCAATAGCTAAAATATTTAAGATGGCGGGAAAGCAGTTTAATGAGAAGCTGACAGAGATATTTATCAGCACTGTGGGGCTATATCCAGCAAGTGCCCTTGTTATACTCAATACTAATGAGCTTGCCATTGTTGTAGAGGTGCAGGATGACATTAGACGACCTGTATTGTTGGTAATTTCAGACGCTAAACACAACCCTACACCACCGACCCTGCTAGACTTAGCAAAACCAGCTGCTATGGGCAGGCAAATAGTATCAACGGTCAACCCTCTGCCACTCGGTATAGACCCTAACGCAATCATTGACTGGTATTCCACAAAAAGCGTAGAATAGTCACCCTGTAAATAGCATCAGCTTTGTTTTTTCATATAGTGCTCTTCATAAAAACTAATGAACGACCGGTTTATTGACATATTGCCACCGAGTGTAGGATAGTTGCCAGTGAAATACCAATCACCTTTGTGGTTGGGGATAGCTTTGTGCAGTCCGTCTATAGTCTGATAAACCACTGCTACATCAGCCTTTATCTCGTATGTTACCAGCCGTTTTCCCATCTTGGCAGAAATCTCTTCGTCTGTGAAAGGTTCATAAATTCTCTTTACATAGTTGACAATATCCTTCTTCGGCAAGTTCTGTTGTTTTTTGCAGAGTTCATACACTTCGTCTATTACATGTTCTTTGTGTTGCTCGTGCAACAGGGCGATTGCCGTGCGGAATGCTATAAATTCATTCATACTGCTCATGTATATGCCATAGTAGTCGGGGTATCTTATCTGTGGCGATGACGAGACTATTATTATTTTCTTAGGGTGCAATCTGTCTAACATCTTTAATATGCTCTGTTTTAACGTTGTGCCACGCACTATACTGTCGTCTAGCACCACTAGATTGTCAACATAGGGCACGATTGTCCCATACGTAATGTCATACACGTGCGTGGCAAGCTCATCCCTGCCACTGTCATCTGCTATGAACGTTCGCAACTTTATATCTTTAATAGCAACCTTTTCATGGCGAATACGCATAGCCAGCACGGCTTTACGCTCATCATCTGTAGTAGCTTCCTTTATTTTAGCTAGCTTTATGTCGCTCAGATAGTCTTCCAACCCCTCTATCATGCCAATAAATGCAACCTCAGCAGTATTGGGGATGAATGAAAACACCGTGTGCTCTAGGTCGCCCTCAACAGCTTCTAGGACTTGTGGCACTAGCTGCCTGCCTAGTTGTTTGCGTTCTCCATAGATGTCGGCATCTCCACCACGTGAGAAGTATATTCGTTCAAATGAGCAGTGCAATCTCTCCTGCGGTTCACGCACTTGTGCAAGTTTTACCTCGTTTTTATATGTAAAAAATATCCCCTGTCCGGGTTCTAATTCGTGCACATCGGCTATGTCAACATTGAATGCTGTTTGTATAACGGGGCGTTCGCTTGCCAGCACCGCAAACTCATCGTCATAGTAGTAGAATGCGGGGCGTATCCCCCACGGGTCGCGTATGGCAAAGCCGTTACCATCCCCTGTTATACCGCCGATGACGTAACCGCCATCCCAGTTGGCACTAGATGCATGCAATATTTCTGGGAAGTTCAACTCGCTTGATATAGTCTCGCTCATCGCCCTGCTTTCGCCAATATATGATAGATTCTCGGAGTATATCTTTTCTACAGCACGGTCTAGTTCATTACCGATTGTTTCCAGCACTAGAAATGTATCAGCATATATGCGAGGGTGCTGTCCCCTGCTGATAAATCCATTAAATATTTCGTCCGTATTTGTCATATTAAAATTGCCGCAAACCATAAGGCTTTTGGATTTCCAGCTACTACGACGCAGAAACGGGTGTACGTATGATATGCCTGCATCTCCTGTAGTGCTGTAGCGCAAGTGCCCCATAAGCATTTCGCCAGCAGAGGCGAGGCTTTTAGCGGCAAGAGTCGGGTCTTTTGAGTATTTTGTGCTTAGTCTGCCAAATAGCTCTTGAATGGCATTACTGCCGAGTGCACGTTCGCGCAATATATATTCCCTGCCAGTGGGAACCCGCGAATTGACGGCGGCAATACCTGCACCATCCTGTCCGCGATTGTGTTGTTTTTCCATGAGAAGGTATAGCTTATTCAGCGGATACCGCCAACTGCCATACCTCTCATGGTAATACTCCAGCGGTTTCAACAGTCGCAATAAAGCGACCCCGCATTCGTGTTTTAGTTGTTCCATGCACCTTACTTAGCAGCTTGGCACAACTCCATCATCACGCCGTGTGTGCTTTTAGGGTGAACGAAAGCTATCAGCTGTTTGTTTGCGCCCGGACGAGGTGCTTCGTCAATCATTTGTTGCCCAGCAGCCTTAACCTTAGCTATAGCTGCGTTGATGTCTGCCACTTCGTAAGCGATGTGGTGGAAACCTTTCTTTTTCTTGCCTTCCTTGTCGGTCAGCCACTTAGCAACGTTACTGTCTGGAGAGGTTGGCTCCAACAGCTCAATCCACACGCCACCTACGTCTAGAAAGTGGGTGATAACCTTTTGGTCAGCCACTTCTTCCTTAAATGCTTCCTTAACACCAAAGGTCTTTTCAAAAAACTCAAGCACAGCGGGGATTTCTGCTGGCTCAAAAGCCCAACCAAGATGGTCAATTTTCTTTAATTCTGACATAACTACACTCCTCCTTTAATATAAGTGAACTTATACCTACACACGTCAACTATACACCATTTTTAGGTAAGTGTCCATAAAAATCTACTAAAGCATGCCCGTGTTTCTGCCGATAGAGAGGCTATCGGTGCGCCGTAAGTCTGCTCTTGCAGAAAAGTTGCTAAAGTTTTCTTGCGACAGTGCCGATTGCTGGTTTCTAGAACTGACTTATCAGTCATGGAAGACTGCCTATATGGACGCGTTGTTAGGGATAACAACGAAAACACAATTGAATAAGAACACGTTTGTGGACGGATTCCACTAAAACGTCTTTTACATGGAGGTAACGTATCATGGCACTTAGTGTTTACACAAACACGGCATCTGTCATTGCACAGGGCAATCTAGCACGGGCTAATAGCTCATTGGCTAAGTCTATTGAACGCCTGTCATCTGGACTGCGGATAAATCACGCATCGGATGACGCATCGGGTTTGGCTATTTCTGAAAAATTGCGGGGACAAATCAGGGGAATGGCAAGGGCATATTTGAATGCCCAAGATGGAATTTCCCTTCTGCAAACAGCAGAAGGTGGCATGGAAGTAATAGGGGAAATGGTTCAGCGTATACGGGAGTTAGCAGTTCAGGCTGGTAACGGCACCTACACCACTAACGACAGACGGGAGCTTCAGAAAGAAGTTGACCAGCTAAAGGCTGAGATTAGTCGCATCTCCTCATCCACCGAATACAATACCAAAAAGTTGCTCACAGGTAATTCTAGCGGTCTATGGTCGTCTAACAATAGCGACATCGGTGTTATTTTTCGTTCGGCACCACCTACGGATGGCAACTATAGGTTATCGTTTGAGATGCGACTAATCTCAGCCTTTAGCTGGTCAACTTCTTTCTGAAGCTCCCGTCTGTCGTTAGTGGT
>NZ_BAAIHG010000068.1:0-5632 GCF_054655775.1 Candidatus Termitispirillum reticulitermitis
AGGCTATGTATTTATGGGCGTTTTAGCATGCGTTCATTTGCGTATAGGCTTTTAACTTGTTATTTAATTGCCAACTTCATATTTTATCCTATTTATCCTGTATTTGCTGCTGATTTACTACCTGATGGGACAACGAGAACGACCATAACGCATTCAGAGAATAATACCCCAGTGGTTAATATAGCACCACCGAGTCAGCGTGGTGTTTCTGTGAATAGATATACTAATTACAATGTAGGTGAGAATGGGCTTATATTGAATAATACGAGTGTATTGGGTTATATGCCGCAGGTAAATAGTGTGATAGGGGGCGATGTTGCTCCCAATCCGAATTTAGGTGGCGGCTCAATGGCTAGGGTTATATTGAATGAGGTGACGGGTAATTCAGTTACTAGTTTAAGTGGACTTACGGAGATATTTGGTCCGAGTGCTGATTTAATTGTTGCCAATCCGCAGGGGATAACGTGTGCTGGGTGTGGGTTTATAAACACATCAAGGCTATCAATGGTGACGGGGTCGTCTAATCTGACAGCAGAGGGGGATATAAGAGATTTTTCAATATCGTCTTATGGGATATTGAGGATAGAGGGGGTAGGGGAGACTTATTTTGGTCTTGTTGCCAATAGTTCAGCAGATTTAGTATCAAGGGTAGTTCAGATAGCTGGGAGTATAAATGCAACGGGGAACTTAAACATACTAACTGGCAATGACAAGTATGACTATACGAGCAATACGATAACGTCTAACAATGTAGGAACATCAGATAATAGGACGACAGGCAATGTTGAGATTGCGGTGGATAGTGTAGCATTAGGTGGGATGTATGCTGGTAGGATAAGGATAATTGCGACAGAGAGAGGTTTTGGGATAAACACACCAAGCGACCTGTTAGCAACGACTGATGGGTTAGAGATAACGGCAGACGGGGATATAGTATTTAAGAATGCGACTAGTGTGAAGAATATAGATGTCAAATCAACCAGCGGCAAAGTAGAGGCGAAGGGGACTGTTTATGCACAGGATAATGTGAGCATATCAGCGGGAACGTCATTTATAAACACGAACGTTGGGCTTATATCAGGGAATAACATATTATTAAGTGCAACGGGTAATATTAGTAATATAGGTCATATAGGAGCATTAAGGGATTTAACGGCGAGCACAAACACGTTTAACAACTATGGACAACTAGTGAGTGGCAGGAACACAGATGTAACAACTGCAACTGATTTTATAAACTATGAGGGAGCTGGGGTATTATCGGGTGGAGACATCACGTTCAGGACGGGGAGGAACTTTGTTAACTATCTAGCAGAGGTATTTGCGTTAGGGGATATAACATTTACGGGGATAGAGGGTGCACTTGCCACGACTGGCACTAGCGGAGTGAACCCGAACGCCACATACGCTAATCCATATTTAGATAATCAAACGGCGATAAGTCAAGGGACGCAACAAGAGGGGCAACAAGAGCAGCAGGAACAAGAGCTGGCTGAAGATGAAAATGACAGACCGGAGTTTGTGCAGTTGTTTGTGACTAGTGCTATTGGGGACAATACTACGGAGTTGAATGTTCAGCTGGACGTTCCGACTGAATTATTTCTTGAGGAACATACAGCTGGGGACATAGTAGAACTAGAGGATGGGTTTAGGCTGAGGTTTCTTTTAGAGGATGGACAGCTGACGTTTGTTGTGGAGAAAGAAGTTGTTCCTGTGGAGCAGGAAAGCGAGCTTACCCCTGTTCCAACATCTGAGTATGTGCAGTATGCTTATGAGGTGTTAAATGCTGATGAGGCAACGGATGAGGATGATAATGAACGGGAAGAGGATGTTCTAGCTGATTTAGACCCAATAGATACTGGTAGCAGTGCTGGGGTAGCCGAAAGTCATACAGCGTGGACGGGATATAGCAATGATGATAGTGTGTCTAATGGGTTTGTGAACTATGGTGGGAGGATAGAGAGTTATTCAAACATTACTATAAACACAGATAAGCTTTATAATATTGGGCAGGATATAACGGCAGGCAGTCCGTTTAGCAAGGTGACAGATGTAGTGAACACTGTGTTTCCGATAGATGGTATATGGCATTTAAGGAATGCTGAAAGTATTAGTGAGGTGAGGTTGAACTCTCGTCCTGGGATTATTTTAGCCACAGGGGATATAGGCATTACATCTAGGGTTGTAACCAATACCGACTCTACCATAATAGCAGGCGGGGATATAGATATATTGGCGGAAACGTTAAGCAATCAAACTCGTAGTGTAATGGCAAATCTGTATATGGACTACAGGAAGAGGGAGCGCAAGAAGATAAAGATTGGAAGGGTTAGGGTATTTAGGTGGACGGAGACAAGTAATGAGCGGCGCACGGTTCAGCAGAGGGTTTATTCGCTAGAGGATGCGAAGCTTGTTGCTGGTGGCACGTTGTCTATAAAGTCAGGTGTTCTTGATAATGCTCAAAGTGGCGATGGTGGCAGTATAGCTCCGTATCGTTCTGCTGGTGTGGCTGGCGATGGTGTGATTGGTGTTAATTTAGTTCCCCCTACGGGTGTGAATGGGTTGTTTAGGTTGTCTGATGACGGCAGATATATGGTGGAAACAAATGTTCCGTTTCTTGATAGAGGCAGTTTTGTAGGAGCGGACTATTTCTTTGCGGCTGCTGGGATGGATAATGTTTTTAAGATGTATGGTGATGCGGCGTATGAGACGACACTTGTTGTGGATGCAATAATGAGTCTTACGCATAATAGATATTTAGAGCCTAATATAGGTTCAGATGCAGACCAGATGAGGAAACTATATGATAATGCTAATAGGGCGATGGTGGAACAGGGGTTAACTATTGGGACTAGTTTAACAGAAGAACAGATAGCTAATTTAAGCAGTGATATTGTATGGTATGTAGAGCGAGAAGTGGGCGGGCAGAAAGTGCTTGTGCCAGAGGTGTATCTATCAAGGGTAACGCTAGAGACGCTATACGGGGACGAAAGCTATGGTGCAATGCTAGCGGGTGGTAATGTAAAACTGGAAGTTGGCGAGCTGAATAATAGCGGAACAATCACAGCGAAAGACAACCTAACGATAGAGGGGGATAGAGTAGTTAATTCTAGTGGGCTAATTAGTGCTTATGAAGTTGCGATTAAAGTTGCCGAAGTAATAAATGAGACGAAAGTATATACAGAAGAGGTAGCGATAGGGGATGAGTATAAGCGTTCTACACAGACAGCGGGTTTAACTGGGACAATATCAGGCAAGAGTGGAGTAGCTATAAATGCTGGCACGTATACTAGCAAAGGTGCAGATATAACAAGTGGTGGCGATATATCAATAACTGCTAACACGGTAGTGTTAAGCACAATAGAGCTATTAAACCGTTTAGAAACATATAAAAGCTCAGATGGCGGACTATTTGCCCCTTCAAGGAGCACTACAGAGATACATGAGAGTCTAACGAATGTTGGTTCAACTATAAATGCAGGTGGGAACTTTGTGCTACAAACCACAGGGGATTCAATATTTAGGGGTGCAAATGTAAATGTTGGCGATAGTGCACTACTCAACGTTGGCGGTGATATGAATGTGTTTGCTGTCAAGGATTACACTTATGACTATAAGAAAGAGACTAAATCTTCTTGGGGTGGGTTGCTCAAGGTAGAGGACACAACGATAGACAGGGCAGAGATGCTCAATTCAGCGAACGTAACCGTGACTGATGGGTTGACTATAGTTAGCGGGAGGGACACAAACATTGTAGGCTCAAACCTTAATGTAGGCGGAGACGCTGATATATATACAGGGTATAAGCTAGGCGATTACGGCAATCTGACTAAATCAGACACAGGCGGTTCGTTTAGTGTGCTAGCTGATTATGTGAGTGAGACACACTTTAGTGAACATAAGACAACTAATGGAGTAATGGGGGCTATAGGCGGTGCATTGGCTGTTGTAGGTGGACCCGTTGGTATAGTTGCCGCTGTCGCACTGCTGGATGTTGAAGTTGATTATGAGAATGGCAAGTTGACTGCATCAGCGGTGGTAGGTGAGCAGACTAGGGATATGACAAGCTCCACTAAAACGACTGCGGTAGCGTCAGAGGTAAATGTTGGTGGCAACCTGAATGTAGTATCAAATGGTGATGTAAATATAAAAGGTTCTATGTTAAGCATAGCGCAGAATATTGCTGTGATAGCTGATAGGGATATAAACATAACAGCGGCAAAGAACACAAGTGAGAGCAAAACAGAACACGAGAGCACAACGATAACGGCTACTGCGACTGTTGGTAATGCTTATGTAGATGTTGGCAAGGCAGCAGAGGCGTTGAAGAAAGCAGAACAAGCAGTAGAAGGGGCTTATGCAAAATTGGAAGAGATGAATGGATTGTATGATAAGGGCAAAGCCACAGCTCAAGCATTGAATGATGCAAAGATAAACTACGGATTAACACTTGAAAATTTAGTTATGGCAACGATAGCTTTTACAGGCTCAATGGTGGGTGCTGCACAGGCGGCAATTACATCGTTTGGGACTGGCTTTTATGCTAGTGCTGGCTTGCAGTATAATTCAGAGACAAGCAGTAGTGCAAACAAGAGCGAAACATATACAGGTTCAGAGGTGTATGCTGGCGGGGACGTGGTGTTCCAAGCTGGCAAGGATATGACACAAGCAGGTTCTGCAGTAGTTTCAAACGGGGACGTGACGTATAGCATAACCAACAATTTAAGACTAGAGGCAGTGCAGAATAAATACTCATCAGAACAAAGCAGTCATAGTGAGAGTGTGTCCGTATCGGTAGGGACGAATGGAGCAAGTGGCAGTGCAAATATGTCTAAGGCAAGTTCAAGAAGTTCTGATGTGCAAAATATAAACTCTGCGACTTATGCGCAGAACGGCACGATAACCTACGATGTTGGTGGCGATATGGTAGGCATAGGCTACAATGCGCTAGCAAAGGGGATAGTTGCGGCAATAGAGGGAAACCTCACGCTAACATCACTGCAAGATACTGGTAATTCAAGTAATAGTTCACTATCATTAGGGGTATCAGGCGGGAGTAGCCAAGATAAAGCGAATGGTGGCACAACGGGCAATAGCGTAGGCGGCAATATAGGCATTTCCAATGGTTCAAGTAGCTATCAGCAGACGCAGATAAGTTCGCTTATAGGCACAGACTTTGTAGATATAGATGTGAATGGCACATTATCTATGACAGGTTCAACGATAGCCAACAGGGATGAACATGGCAATGACAAGGGTAACCTTAATATAGTGGCTACCTCGTTAGAATGGGCTGATTTATTTGATTATTCATATAGTAGTCAAACAGGGTTTAGTTTAGGAGTAACTGTATCTGGAATAGGCGCAAAACCGGGTGTAGGGGATAACCCAGATAACAGCACTATAGAGGCTAAAGGGACGATTGGTGTCACAAATACAGGACACGAGAAAGAGGGGACAACACGTGCGACCATAGGTGAGGGGAACATAGTAGTTAGAGATGGTTCTGATATATCAGGGCTGAATAGAGATATAGATAGAGCACAGACGGTTGAGAGGGATACGACCACAGGAGCGTTAGACGGAAAACTAGAGATAGACAGCAGGCTATTTACGACTGCTGGGCAGGAAG
>NZ_BAAIHG010000069.1:0-5577 GCF_054655775.1 Candidatus Termitispirillum reticulitermitis
GCTACTTCGTCATACGATAACTTGCCACTGAGCACATCCTCTACCCCTTTAATCTTGCCATAACTTCCCACAATACATACCCCTAATAAAAAATATATGAGGGGCATTTTAACTTGTGCAATTACAATTTTTAACTTCTAATTGACAACTTTCCTATTTTCTGTTATCATCTCAACTGGTCAGGTTAGTGCCGTATTGCCCGCGTGACATTCAAAAGGGAAACTTAGAATGGGGCAAGGAGGTTTATGGCTCTCATGGTTATAAGTTCCGTCCCGTGTGAACGGGGCGGTAGGTTCAAGACGAATGGGCAGGCTCGTCTGTGTGCGTTCATCGCATACGGCGGTTTTGTACGTTCTATTGGGCAGGTTAGTTTAAGCTTGCATTTCAGTGATGTCTTTGGCTCATCGGAGCTGACAGAAGCTATCAAATCTACAGCTAAAAGTGTGTTTCAGCAGAACGTCATCGTTCTGTCCGTTGCATGCGGAATAGCACAGGTTTTGAGTTCAGCTCGGCGCGTGGGGCTACTTGACCATACGAAAGATATTGCTGAACCGTATGGCTGAGGAAACTTCACCGTGCCGCAGAGGGAAGTGTCATTAGCGACCTTAAAACAATTAAGGGAGGCTACTAGACAAGGGGTGAGGTATGATTTACAACACGGGGTGGAACCATCAAACAAACAATGTTAATCTCCATCTTAATGTATCATCGGCGGCTCGCTACCAGTATCAGCCGTATAAAACGGGCAGTTATGGGTGGCTTGGTATGGTTACATCTGCGCCTAGGCGTATAGGTGTAAGCAGTATAATAACGGACGCAATCCACAGACTGAACAGAGTTGCTAGAATAGTCGGAGACTACAAGCGTTCTGAGGCTTTGAAGAGACGGCTAGCAAGTTCGCTATATGTTCGCTTGATAAAAGCGAGTATAGTTGTTCAGTTTGATTTTGACTACTGGCGTAATCTGATGTCTGTCAACATTACGCACAGGAGTGAAAGAGTTTCGTTCGTTGTCTCGCCGAGGTTTGTTCCGCAAATGCATTTACTGTCAACGTATATGCCGAACAGACACTTGAGTGTAACAGCTTAGAACTAACTTTCGGATGGGGCAGAACGGATGTTGCCTCTCTCGCAAATTTATTAAACGTAAATACGTCTCAGTAAGACGGCAGTTATAGCCCCATACAACAGTAGCGGTAGCCATGCAAGCACGAATGGGTTTATGATATTCACCAGATTTTCAGCTAACACAAATAAAATATTGAGTGAAAAACCCACTATACAGGCTAGCAATATCTTTAATGAGCGTGAAGAGCGCGAGTTAAAGCTTGTCATAGATAGCCCTAGCAGTGCCATAATGATAGATGTGAGTGGCATACTGAACCGTTTCATATACTCATACTTAAAAACTGCTCCTCCACTAAAACGTTCCTTTAGTTGCGTTAGCGTCATTATCTTATGATTTTGCGGCAACAGCTTAGCGCGGATGTTGAGCGGATAGTTCACTAACATTCCGTCAAATGTAATATTAGAGTAGCTGTGTGTGTCGCTGTCAGCAAGGGTCATTCTGCCGTCTGAAAAACGCATAGCTATTGAGTGAGATGCATTAGGAACGATTGTTCCATGTTTAGCTGATACCACTACGTTGCGTCCATTATCTATCATCAGTATATTTTCAAAATTGCCGTCTCCCAGTTTTTTGTTGGCGTAGAACAACATCCCGTCAATATCAGTGTAAAGCTCCCTCTCTCGGATGTCGTTAAGAGATATATTTTCAAGCATCTTGTTGATGTTGCGGACGGCTAACGCAGAGCCTTTTGGCAACAGCGATATGTTCAGGTATACGTTAAACATTGTTGTTATAAGTCCTATTATAAGCACAGGGGTGGCAATCGTTTTGAGACTTGCTCCGCAGACGGTCATTGCCACCAGTTCGGAATCTGCTGAGAACTTGCTGAAAGCCAACAGAACGGCAAGCAGTATGCTAATGGGGATTGTGATAACCATAAAAGACGGCATATAAAATATAATAGTTTCAAGCATTATGCCAGAGGGAACGCCCTTTACAAAGACCAGCTCTGCAAGTTCCACTAGCTGTTCCAGCAAAAGCAGGAATATAAAGAATAAGTTGAGCATAAAAAATAGCGGCGCAACCTCGTATAGTATGAGCTTCTGCACTTTCTTTAGTTTCATTTGCTTATTTTATGGCGTTCAGCCGAATAAATCAACTTGAATAACGTGCTGTTTTCTTATAAAAATATAGGTTATGTTGCAAACGGGGACGCACTTTGAGAAATACTTCGCAAACGCTGGTGAATTTGTCAACCTTGAGTTGACGCTTGCCCGTATAGAGGCTGCTTGCAGGGCACTCTCCCCTAGTTTCGGCGGTATTCGGGTAGTTCACATAGCAGGCACTAACGGCAAAGGCTCAACGTCTTACTTTATAGCTCAGTTGTTAGAGCAGGCAGGTTGCAAGACTATGCTATTTACATCTCCGCATACCACGACTATCTGTGAACGTATTAAATACAGGCTAACTGATATACCCACACTGGCATTTGATAGCTTGTTTGACAGCCTTAACCTGCTAGTGGCTAAATATAAACTATCGTTTTTTGAGACTCTTTTCCTTATGGTTATTAAGTTTTGTATGGAGGTAAGACCAGATTTTCTAATATTGGAGACGGGGCTTGGCGGGCGGTATGACGCAACTAATGCCGATATATACCCCGCTAAAACGCCGGTCATTACTAGCATATCGCAAGACCATAAGGATATATTAGGAGCAAAAATCTCCGATATTTTGCAAGAAAAGCTTGCTATAGCACGCGACAATAGCCCTGTGTTCGTGGCTAATAACCCTGATTTTATAATGAGTAAATGCCGTGAGGCTTTGCCTAATGCGGAAATTATTACTCCAACAGCTAATAATGTGGAGTTTGCAAAAGTAATCTATAACGAACCTTATTGTTATAACTATGCCAATGCGCACAATATAGTCAGCTGGCTACTCGGTAGAGATGCAGGATTTAGCTTGCTAAAACTGCCACCGTGCAGGCAGGAATGGTTTGGCAATGTTATGCTTGACGGGGCGCATAACATATCAGGGCTGTTATCACTTGTTAAATCTTTCAAAAATAGAACGCTCAAGTTTGCGATAGTCAGCCTAACGGCTGATAGGGATACTAAACGCTATCTGTCGCTACTCTCTAAATGGGTATCTAATATTATCCTGACCACTATCCCCAACAATCAGCGTAGCATTACAGCTGTTACTGCGGCGGATTTGCCTTGTGAATTTGTAGAAAATCCTACAGATGCTCTGAAATATGCGAAAGCTCGTATTAAAGCAAGCGAAATGCTCCTTATAACAGGCTCACTCTATCTGTGTGCATACCTGCGCCCATATCTCATCGGGCAAAAACGCTAATGAATATAGGGTTTTATAGGCTATTCACACTTGCCGCATCAGTATTTTTCCTAGCTTGTGGCGTTGCCTTATCTGCTGATAACTCATTTGGCGAGAACTACACTATAGAGGCGAAGGAGATTACAGGTGTTGAGGGGGAGAACTATCATGCGCGCGGTAATGTGAAGATTACCTTTAATGGCATGGAGCTTTATGCGGACGAGGCAATCTATCATATTAACAGCAATACTGTTGAGGCTAATGGACATGTGAAACTAGTTGAGACTGAAACGCAGTTTTTATCTGATACATTAGTGTTTGATATTGATAACGACACCGCTATAATGGATAATGTGACTGGGCTAGTGAATAAAGAATATTACGTCTGTGCAACACAGGTCCGCAGGCTAGGCAAAGACTATTACACAATGGATAGTGTGAACCTCACCACCTGCAGCGCGCCGCTTCCAGAGTGGTCATTCTCATTCCAAAAGGTTGATGTGACCCTTGATGGCTATCTGTTCGGCGACCATACCACCTTTAACATCAAGGATATGCCGCTCATCTATACTCCTAAGATGATGTTCCCTATAAAAACTACCCGTCAGACAGGCTTTATGCTCCCTAATATCGGCTATTCTACTGATATGGGTGCTATTTTAGGCAATGAGTTTTTCTGGGCTATAGATTACGATAAAGATATAACTCTAGGTGCAAATAGTTTCTCCACAAGAGGGCTACAAGGCTTGTTTGAGGGACGTTATGCTATCAGCGATACTAATAAAATCTATATGTCGGCTGACTTTATACACGATTCAAAAGCACCTACTACTGACAAACCAAATAGGTGGGGCATTATCGGTAAAACGTTCATTTCATCGTCAAACGGGCTATCTGTTACGGCAGATGTTTCCGCAACTTCAGACTATATGTACAACCGTAGCTTTGCAGAATATTCCACCTACTACAATGGGCAAAATAACTATGAAAACGTCTATCATCAATACTATGTGCTAGCTTGGACTAGCAAGTTCAGCGACATATCGGTTCAATACAGAAACATTGATAAGTTTCACGACTATAGCACCGACAACAAACTCTACTCTAAGACTTGGTTAGAGCAGACACCCGCTGTCAGCATATATAAATACAATATCAGCACAAAATACATCAACGCTGACTATAATCTTGATTATAGCAAAGTCCACTACGACAACAAGACATACTATGACAACAATACATTTAGCAGAGACTCTTTTTCATCTTACGACCGCTCACATGCTGATTTAACGTTGTATTCCAGTATAAACTTAGGCATAGCTAGGCTGACACCCTCGTTTAGCGGGTATTATACCAGCTGGAATATTTCTGATGGCACTTATAGTGCCAAACCCGCTCGAAACAGCCTTGTGCGGCTTGATGAAACGGATAGTGGGTATGAATTATTTTATGGCAAAGCCGTTGCCAACCTTGACATTAATGATATTTATAAGAACTATGGCTCGTTCACACACGGCATAAGCAATATTTTTAGGTATAGTTACGTGCCAAAGGTTGATACTAGCGGACTGCCAAACGAGCTAGAAAGCGAAGAAGCTGATAACCAATCGGCTGAATGGCAGTTTGTGAGCTACCTGCTGGGAGATGGCTGGTCGTCGCGACTCACACTGAAACAGAGGCACGATTTTTATACTGACAAGCTGTTGCCACTGGACATCGCATTAGATATAGATATAGGCAAGTTTTATACACGAACGAGGCTTTACTACGACTACTATGCCGATGAAGTATCTGTGCGTGGGGGGAATAAACTATACTACATCAGCAATGGCATAGGATATTCCCGCGATGTATTTTCTGCATATATGACATACACGCAGGACAACAAAATTCTAACAGGGTATAATACCTCGCTTGACGTGGGCATGCGTGTGCTGACCGCTCGTCTGCTGGCAAGGGTGTCTGCTCTAACCAAGTCTTAGAGTAGAGTTTGTTGTCGGTGCTATAGTCGTGAAACTTATCAATGTTTCTGTATTGAACCGATATGTCGGCTGACTTTATACACGATTCAAAAGCACCTACTACTGACAAACCAAATAGGTGGGGCATTATCGGTAAAACGTTCATTTCATCGTCAAACGGGCTATCTGTTACGGCAGATGTTTCCGC
>NZ_BAAIHG010000070.1:0-5539 GCF_054655775.1 Candidatus Termitispirillum reticulitermitis
TGCTGTTTCTAGCGGGTTATGTGAAAACGGGCGCTATCTATTTTATGGCTTTTTATCTCACAAGACCAGCGAGGCTGAGGCGGAGCTTGTCCGATTGTCCTCTGCGCTACTAACAAATACAACCTCTTCATATATTTTTGTCAACTCTCGGCACACTGCCATAGGCGGCTCAAAATATTTTAACAATACCTCCAATGTGCGCTTTAGTCTGTGTGGTGCCTCATATAGCACTATGGGGTAGCTAGCAGTGGACAATCGGACAAGCTCCGCCTCAGCCTCGCTGGTCTTGTGAGATAAAAAGCCATAAAATAGATAGCGCCCGTTTTCACATAACCCGCTAGAAACAGCAGCAAGCACAGCGGCGGATGCACATGGTATTACCTCATGCGGAATGCCCTGTTCTAGCAGCCGTCTTATCAGCACATAGCCAGGGTCGCTTATGGCTGGCATCCCCGCCTCGCTTATCAGGGCAACGCTTTTACCTGCAGCTATGGTTTCAAGCACCTGCTCGCTCGCCGCTAGTTCATTGTCTTTGTGATATGAATGTAGTTCTTTCTTGATATCTAGGTGCGCCAATAGCCCGCGCGCCGTTCTGGTGTCCTCAGCAAAAATCACGTCAGCTCCCCGCAAGGCGGCTATGGCGCGCTCACTCATATCAGATAGATTGCCTATCGGCGTGCCTACTATTCGGCAGATTCTGCGCTCCGCGGGTGTTGCTTTCCTATCAAACATCTAAATATAACCTCTCATTATCGTTATCATAGCGCAAAATGCCCTCTATAAACAAGTTTTTCTCAGTCTCCTGCGGTAGTTGAACCAAGAAAAAGTTGTCCGTATGCCCCTTACCGCCCCCCTCTGATAGCACACGCACCAACTTGCCCGCCTGCCGTTTATTTGCGTCATCCTTATACTTTTTAGCTAGTTCTCTGAGCATACTTGCTCGCTCTAATCGCACCGTTTGCGGCACCTGTCCCGCCATATCAGCTGCCGTAGTGCCCGGACGTGCAGAAAATGGAAATATATGCATATATTCTGGCTTAATCTCCGCTAATAATTCTTTAGTCTCATTAAACAATCTGTCCGTTTCACTAGGAAAACCAGTAATTATATCTAAACCTATACAGACATCAGACACCCCCGCGCGCAACTCATGGACTGCATGGAGTGCCTCCTCTGTGGTGTATTTCCTATTCATAGCCATCAATACTTCATTAGAGCCACTTTGCAACGATATATGCACGTGCGGAGCAAGCTTGCCCGCGGAGCTTGCCATTACATCCACTAGCTCGTCTGTAATCTCATTTACGTGCATAGATGTGAGCCTAACCCTGAAATCTCCCTCCAGAGCGATAATTTGCCGTAAGAGACTACAAAGATTGTCCTCGCTTGGTAAGTCCGCTCCGTAAAGCCCTATATGAATCCCCGTTAGGACAATCTCTTTATAGCCTGATTTTAGTAATGTTCTTAACTCATCTATTGTTTCATTTGCTGACTTGCTTCTGCTAGCACCGCGTAAACTGGGGATTATACAATACGAACACGCACAGCTACATCCGTCTTGTATCTTTAAGAATGCTCTTGTTTTAGTTCTGATAGGCAGAACGGCAGGGATGCCCCCTGACTTGCGCCCGAGCATGCGTTCAAGTATCCGTTCTTTGTCGTTATTTAAGACTATTATATCTGCATTTATGTCAGCATCGTTGTCAGTTTTTAATAGCTCCGCCATACAGCCCGTAGCAACAATCTTTCCACTGGCGTTGCTCTTGCGTAGCTGTGTCAACCCACGTCTGCATTCATTTTGCGCTCGTTCCGTCACAGCACAGGTATTGACTATTACTATATCTGCCTCTTCTGGCTTATATTCATAAATTGCTCCGTATCTAGGCAGATTAGCAATTAAGGTGTCCAGCTCCGCCCTGTTAACTTTGCAACCATAAGACACGAAAGCTACTCGCTGCATTTAAGGGACACCCGCACCTTTGCTATGCGCAAACCGTCTATCTCTACCACCTTAAATACAAAACCCTCATGCTCCACTATATCGCCTACACCGGCTTTGCGCCCTAATGCGCTGAACACAAAGCCACCGATAGATTCATCGCCACTTTCAAGTTGTATTTTTAGCTCCTTGCCCACATCTTCTATTGGAGTCTGCCCATTTATTTCGTAAGTATTGTCGTCAATTTTCGTTATATCGCACTCTTCGTTATCATATTCATCATTTATGTCGCCTACTATCTCTTCCAGTATATCTTCTAGGGTAATTAGACCCGCAGTGCCACCATATTCGTCTATCACAATAGCTAGGTGTATCTGTTTGGCACGCATAGCCTGCATTACATCGGCAATAGGCATAGTCTCGGGCACAAACAAGGCTTCACGCTTTAGCTCCTCTATGCTATATTTATGCGATTTTTGTACCTCATTTTCTAGTAAATCACGCAAATGGACTAGCCCTATAATGTCATCTTTGTTAGATGATGATAGCGGAAAACGCGTATATGGCGAGCTTAACACTATCTGCATGTTATCTTCATAGCTTTTATCGGTGTATAGACAGAACATTTCAGTGCGGGGGAGCATTATATCAGTTGCCGTCTTATCGGCAAAATTTAATGCACCTTCCATTATCTGTCCCTTAGTATCGTCCAATACCCCCTCAGTGCGGCTGTCGTTCACTATCATGCGCAACTCCTCTTCTGAGTGAGCCTGCACACTATCATCATGGCGGGAAACACCTATTAAACGCACTATTAGGGTAGCAAGTCTGTCAAATAATAAAACTATTGGATATGTGATAATACGAAATACTCGCATGGGGACAGCGACCAACAGTGCCATTCGCTCTGCACTCTGTATAGCAACCGATTTCGGTACAAGCTCGCCAAGCACCACATGCAACAACGTTATTATTGTAAATGCTACAATTATGCTAATCGTATAGGTTACATTTGGGTCGTCTGATATGAGCGTAAGCACTGGGGCTAAAATTTTTGCCACCAGAGGTTCCCCCAGCCAGCCCAACGCAAGCGATACAAGAGTAATACCCAACTGTATTGCACTGAGATATGAGTCTAACCTATCTGCTATATCTAATGCAATCTTTGCTAGGCTACTGCCCTGTTTGACAAGCTCTTCAAGCCTTGTCCTGCGCACTCTAACTATGGCAAACTCCGACAGGACAAAAAAAGCATTCATCGCCACCAATAGCAACGTGGCGATGAGCTTTAATATAATCGTTAAATACGGGGACATTTTATAATGCTACTATGCCAATGCAGGAGCTATCACCAATGATATTATGCACATTAGTTTTATCAATATATTTAGCGCAGGACCACTCGTGTCCTTGAACGGGTCGCCCACAGTGTCGCCTACTACAGCAGCCTTGTGTGCATCAGACCCCTTCTTTTCGCCAGCTATATCACCTTTCTCAATAGACTTCTTGGCATTGTCCCAAGCTCCGCCAGCATTAGCCATAAATAGTGCCAATAGGACGCCTGTAACGGTTGCTCCGCCTAACATACCACCGAGAGCCTCTTTGCCTAGTGCCACACCGACCAACACTGGCGCAATAGCGGCTATAACACCCGGAAGTATCATCTCCCTAAGAGCAGCACTGGTTGATATATCAACACAGCGTTTAGAATCAGGTTTCACACCCGGCTTGCCCTCTAATAGTCCCGGTATTTCGTGGAACTGTCTGCGAATCTCCTCTACCATCTGCCCTGCAGCTTTACCTACACTTGTCATAGTGAGTGCCGATATTACGAACGGCAGAATACCGCCGATAAACAAGCCTATAACAGTTTTAGGCGAGATTAGGTCTATAGTCTCAATCTTTGCACTGCTAGCGTAAGCTGCAAATAGTGCTAATGCCGTTAGTGCTGCCGAGCCTATCGCAAAACCTTTGCCCATTGCAGCAGTAGTGTTGCCTAGTGCATCAAGATTGTCCGTTATAGCACGCACATCCTCTCCCAGTCCGCTCATTTCTGATATGCCACCAGCATTGTCGGCTATAGGACCATAGGCATCAACTGTCATTGTTATGCCGACTGTTGCAAGCATACCTACAGCGGATACCGCTATTCCATAAAGCCCCGCAAAATAGTCAGCCGTAAATATTGCCACGCATATTACTAGCATTGGTATAGCAACTGAGTGGAAACCCACAGCAATGCCCGCTATGATGTTAGTAGCAGCACCGGTTTTAGACGCCTCTGCTATGCCGAGCATAGGTTTAGATGATGTATAATATTCGGTTATAAGCCCGATTAGCGTGCCGCAAACCGTGCCTGATAACACCGCCCAATAGATACCTGTAGGAAGATTTAATAGGCACGATATTAAAAGGAATGTTGCAACTAAAAAGAGTGCCGTTGCAATAAATGTAGAATAGCGCAAAGCCTTTTGCGGCTCAATATTGCGCAACACCCTCATTGAGGCAACGCCTAGCAGAGAGCAAAGCAAACCAAACATAGCAAGTTGCATGGGCAGGGACATTAACAAGCTACGTACAAGCTCAACATTGCCACCATTTGATAGCCTAGCCAGTGCAGCTCCACCCATAGTAGCGGCAAGTGCAATAGTTGCTATCAGCGAGCCTACGTAGGATTCAAATATGTCAGCACCCATACCAGCTATATCGCCAACATTATCACCAACGTTATCGGCTATGACGCCTGGGTTACGCGGGTCGTCTTCTGGTATGCCCGCTTCAACCTTGCCGACAAGGTCGCTACCAACGTCTGCCGCTTTGGTGTATATACCGCCACCTACGCGTGAAAACAGGGCGATACAAGATGCACCCATAGCAAAACCGTTAATGTATTTAGCCATTTCAGGATTGCCTAGAAATGCGAACGCAATACTAACACCGATTAAACCGATACTTGCAACAGCCAGCCCCATAACAGCTCCGCCGTTGAACGATACAAAGAGTGCTGCGGCTAGCCCATTGCTACGTGCAGCCTCTGATGTGCGCACGTTAGCTGCTGTAGCAGAGTTCATGCCGATGTAGCCTGCCAGCACAGAGCATGCAGCACCTGCCAGAAAACAAACAGCCGTCTTGATGCCCAAACCTTCAGCACCAAGAGACGGCGCAATCGTGATTAGGATGAAAACGAGAATAACAAATATAGCCAGCACGCGATATTCGCGCGATAGAAATGCCATAGCTCCATCATGTATCTGTTTAGCAATATCTGTCATTGCATCATTGCCTGCGGCTTGAGCCTTTATGTAACTGAATATCACAAACGCTACCAGCAGCCCCACTGCACCCACTGCGACCATTAGAAATACACTATCTAACATTATATGTGCCCTCCAACTGAATAATTGCGCTAATATTACCCTAACTTGGCAAGCTAGTCAAGGGGGGGGGGGGGGCCTCCTTAAAGGAAAGGTTTTTTAGGGGAATTAAGGGCCATTGGGATTTTTCCTCCCCCACAGGTGGGGGAAATCGGGAGAGGAAACGGTCGAAACCCCAGCCCCCCCGGAAAACCCCGATGGCCTCCTTCTGCTTGAAAAAAAAAAA
>NZ_BAAIHG010000071.1:0-5523 GCF_054655775.1 Candidatus Termitispirillum reticulitermitis
CCTTGATTTGCAATGATAGCCGTTTCAGCTCCCTATAATTTTGACTGACAAAAAACGCTGCATCTATGACGACTATAAGGAACATACCATTGAGTTTAACGAGACGACTCAGCGGTATTGGTTAAGGCTACGTGGCAGGTCACAGATAGTCTCCATTGATGCAGCGTTTTTTGTCAGTCAAAATTATAGGGAGCTGAAACGGCTATCATTGCAAATCAAGGTAATGGGGCAGGCACCGTATAGGCTATTGCCTGTCGGTGGCAAGGACAATAAGGCAACGTTATCGTTTAATAGTCTTATGGAGCTTGCTAATTATGTTGATGAAGTAGGACGCAAGGGAACTAATATACAGCGATATAAAGGGCTAGGCGAGATGAATCCAGACCAGCTGAGAGACACCACTATGGATATAAGTAAGAGGCGTTTATACCGCGTTAGCGTTGAAGATGCTGAAGAAGCTGACAGGCTATTTTCACTCTTAATGGGCGATTTAGTTGCACCACGACGTGAGTTTATAGAAACGAATGCGTTGAATGTGGAAAACTTGGATATATAGGCTACTTCCGCTGGTATTCCTGCTCTTGTCCGCTTGCGGTCACGTGCGTATGGCGAGTGTTCAGCGGGATTATGATAAAATGGTGCAGTCTAGGAAGACCACTATTAGTTGCAACTTTGCGCAAATTGCGCTTGGGGGAATTAGTGCTAGTGGCTCTTACTGTGGCACTGATGCTAAGAATTACGTTGTCAATTGGACTAGTTATGACGCTTATGAGCCATATATATGGCTACCTTACAAGAAACGATTGCTTGAGAGCGTGTCTGCACATCGCCCGAATAGTTTAGCCTATTATAGCATATTAGCGGATAATAGCAGTGCTTTGTCCTATGCAGTCAGTGTGGGCAAGTCGTATTATATAGCGATACACAAGGCTGACTTGCTCGCTAGGCTGTTTATTTATCCGCCTGATGCTCATTTACCCGCCTACGAGCTGGAGCGGGTGGATATATTACACAGGGAGGAGGACGAAGACGCCCTCATTCATAGGTTCAAGCAAGTTGACATTTTGCGGGCGGTGACAGCTGCTCATGACGATGGGCTATCTATCACTAGGCGACTGCATGGTGGCAGTGTGGTGATAAGATTTGTTCATAGAGCTAAAGAGCCTACCCTGTTGCTCTTAAAGGACAACTCAAAGGACAATTCAGAGGAGTTAGCCAATATTCGCAAGATTTATCAGACACTAGGACGGGAGATAAGAACGGATATAGTTGTTGGGCAGTTTTACAATATAAGACAACTGCCACAAGAGTGTGTAGATAAAGCTAGGTTTTATGCTGAGCTAGACGAAATGGACTTTTACAAATCAGAAATAGACAAACAATGGGAGCAGTTATCAGACGCGAGGGGGGCAAAATGCTCCCCTGCACAGGAGCATATCGCCAACAAACTGCCGATGTTCATTGAGAATGAACGGCGGAAGAAGTGAATGTTATTTACTACAGATAAATCCTGCCATTTTACATCATCTTTACAAATCTATCTTGTTTCAGAAAGCCTATCATATCAATGTTATCATTCGCTAGCATTTTAGTGACGTCAGCCACTAGGTCTTCTGCCGCTTTCATATCGCGTATGCGCGAAAATTCACCGCTCTTGCCCGACATTTTTAGCTTGCGCATAGCATACTCTAACCGGTTGATTTGTGCATTAACCGTTGCCACAGTATCTATTTCGTTTTGAGGTGAGCTAGACGTCACACCTGATGTCAGTTCGTTGACTCTCGCTTGCAACCCTAGCAGTGACGAACCGTTCATAGTCTCGTCTAAATCTACCTTGCTTATAATGCTCTCTGTTTTATCAGCAAGCCCATCTACCAATCGAAGCAGTTCGTCTGTGCTGTATGAATCATCACTGGGACCAGCTTGACCGATAGTATTCCTCTGTTCCTGTCCGTGTCCTAATAGTTCTTGCAGTGCCATTTGTATTCTCCTTAAACAAAATTCGCGCACATCCACACGGGGAGGCTATCGGCAGATTTTAGAAAAACTTTAGTAAAATTATTTGACAAGCTATGCGCTATATATTAGGCTATATAGTGGATTTTAGCCATATTAGGGAGGGTATTATGAGCGATAATAAACTTGATGTAAAAGTGGGGGTAGGCGGCTACATTGCGCTTCTCTTTGCTATCTTGTTCTTCTCAGGCGTTGTGCCGTTGCTTGCAAAATACGCAGGCGACTGGGTTAAGGCAGTTGACTTTTCAAGCCTGCTAGGTAGTTTCGGTAAGATTGCCGGTGCGGGTGATTTTCGTGGTTCTGGTGGTTCTGGTGCTAAGGACGGCTTTCTGTTTGCCTTGACGCTAGTGCCTGCAGTTATGTTTGCGCTTGGCGTAGTTGAAATTATTGACTGGCTGGGCGGGCTAAAAGCTGGGCAAAAAATATTGACCCCCGTGTTGCGTCCGTTATTAGGCATACCTGGTCTTTGTGGGCTTGCGTTAATATCAAGCTTGCAGTCAACTGACGCTGGTGCGGCTATGAGCAAGGGGCTGAAAGAAGATGGGCTTATCACTGAGGATGAAAAGACTATCTTTATGATGTTTCAGTTCACGTCTGATGCTACTATTACAAACTTTTTCTCATCAGGTGCGGCGATTATAGTGCTGGTTACACCTGTTGTGCCCCCAATAATAGCAATATCATTCTTGGTTATGTTTTTGCTGAAGATATTTGCGGCAAATGTTATGCGGGTTTATGTGAAGAAGTTCGGCGGGGAGGCGTAAAATGGCTGATGCTAATTTCAAAAAAACGATATTTGACATATTCGTTGACGGGGCTAAGAAGGGCTGGGCAATTGTTACATCTAGCACTATTCCGAACGTGGTTATGGCGTTTATTATCATACAGATACTTAACGTTTCGGGCTTGCTAAAGATAATCGGCAAAGTGTTTGGTCCTGTTATGGGGCTATTTGGGCTACCGGGCGAGGCTTTTACAGTGCTACTGAGTGGCTGGCTCTCTATGGGTGGAGGTTGCGGTGTTGCGGCTAAATTGTTTAGTGATGGCACATTAAACACCACGCACCTTGTAATACTATTACCAGCGATATTCTTAATGGGCTCGCAAGTTCAATACTTAGGGCGTGCGCTTGGCACCGCTAACATTCAAGGGCGTTATTATGGCATAATGATAGGGTTATCTATCCTAAATGCTGTCATCAGTATGTTTATAATGCGTCTTGTTGCAGCTTTTTATATCTAGGGTGTTTAAGGGGCTTTAGGGGGTTTGTTATGGAACGAGTAAAAGAGATTAGAAATTATTTGCATACTATACCAGAGCCTAGCAGTAATGAGGTTAAGACGTCTGCTTACTTGGCGGGCGAGCTTAAAAAAGCTGGCTTTGAAGTAACGACTAATGTAGGTGGGCATGGCGTAGTAGGGTTATTAAAGGGGACGGACTCTGGTCCCGTTGTGGCTGTGCGTGGCGATATGGACGCACTGACGCACGCGATAGGTGGCAAGACGGTATGTGTCCACTCCTGCGGGCATGATGCTAACTGTGCTATGGTGCTTGCCGCTGTGGAAGAGGTGGCAAAAACAGGCATTAAACGTGGCACGTTAAAGGTAATCTTTCAGCCTGCTGAGGAGAACCTTATGGGTGCAAAGGGCGTTATTGAGGCGGGTGCGGGTAAAGACATAGACTATATGTTTGGCATACATCTGCGTCCGAAGCAAGAGGCTGTTTTAGGACAAGCAACACCTGCTCTCTATCATGGTGCCAGCGGGCATCTGCTTGCTACAATTCATGGCACTACTGCGCATGGAGCGCGTCCGCATTTAGGCGTTAATGCTATTGATGCGGCGGCTCTGGTGGTAGGTGCGATAAATGGCATTTGGGAAGACCCAGCTGACACTTGGTCGGCTAAGGTTACTAAGTTCATATCAAACGGCATTATCAATAATGCGATACCCGATGGCGTGGATATGGCGGTAGATATGCGTGGGCGCACTACGGAGCGGCTGAATAGTATCATTGATAAGGTTAAAAATATGATAGCTATAGCTCCAACGGCTATTGGTGCGACTGGCGAAGTGACGTTCTGCGACTGGGTGCCTGGTGCAGCTTACGATGACGAGGCGGTGGGTATCTTGTCTGATGGGATAGTGGCTGTTATGGGACAAAGTGCATTAGTGCCTAAGATTGCATCAAGCGGTGCGGACGATTTCCACTACTACAAATATAACAAGCCTGCTATTAAGGCGGCGTTTGTGGGCTTGGGGGCTGATTTAACACCTGGACTGCACAACCCAGAGATGAGCTTTAATGATGATGCTCTGCCTAGCGGAGCTGGTATTATCAAGTTTGGTATAAACAAGCTGTTGAATTAGCGTGTATCCGTTTAATTTGCAACTTGACGGGGTAGATGTTTTATTTGTGGGTGCGGGGGCGGTGGCGACTAGACGCATTGGCGAGTTGCTATCTCGCTCCCGCCCTAATATTACAGTCGTTGCCCCTATTGTGTCAGCTGAAATTGAGGAGCTGGCACGGACTTATAGCTCTGTTAGATTAGTCAAACGTCCGTTTGAGCTGGCAGATTTAGAGGACAATTACCGCATTGCTATAGCTTGTACGTCAGATAAGGTGCTGAATGCTGATGTGGGTAGGCGAGCGCGTGAGCGTGGGACGTGGGTAAATGTGGCTAGCGACAGAGCGTTATCAACGTTGCATTTTCCCGCTGTGGCTGATGTTGATGGGGTGCTGGTAGCGGTTAGCACGGGTGCTGTCAGCCCTAAACTAGCAAAGGCTGTGAAAGATGCGATTTCAGAAGAAACTAAAAAGAACAAAAAATAATGCATGAAGTTGGCATTGCCCGTTCCATTTTAGATAGCGTAGCCAGCGCTGCACGAAAAAATGGTGCTGATGCTGTAAAGTCGGTCAAATTACAGGTAGGTTCATTGTCAGGGGTGGAGGCTAGCTCGTTGCAGTTTGCGCTGGATGCTGTAAAAGCGGGAACTATTGCGACTGGTGCGGAGTTTATCATTGAGCGAGTGCCTGCGGTAGGTGTTTGTGGCGAATGTGGCAAGACTAGCACACCCGACACGTTCTTTGCCGTCTGTGAGCATTGCGGCAACTTATCACTAGACATCACAGCGGGGCGGGAACTAAAGATAGACTATATTGAGGTGTAGGGCTATAGTCTCCGCTTTCTAATAGTGGTCACCGATTCCCCGCCGATACCCCAGTTGTCTGTTTCTACCTCTTCAATAAGCACCATTGTTGTGGCTTTGTTCTTACCCAGCACGTTGTGCAACAAATCAGTTGCACCGCTTATGAGTGCCTGCTTTTGCTCAGCGGTAGTATTTCCCTCTTTGGTTATCTTAATGTTGACTAGTGGCATAAAGCTCCTCCGAAAAAAATTAAAAAGTATTAGAAAATATTTCCAAAATACTATAATATAAAGTATATAAGAGTTTGGCAGACAATGCAACAACAAAGGAGTGACTTATGCAGGTTAAGAAGATAATC
>NZ_BAAIHG010000072.1:0-5515 GCF_054655775.1 Candidatus Termitispirillum reticulitermitis
AATCCGTTTCTGAAAAGAAACGAATGAGCTTTGGCACGGTCTATCGCAATCTCCAAATTCTTGAGGAAGAGGGAGAAATCGTTGCAGTAGAGGCAGACCCTGAATTTGTGCGCTATGATAGGAGGTTGGAGCCTCATTATCATTTGCATTGTAAGAAGTGCAATAAGGTTTTTGATATTCCCATCCTGTATGATACGGAACTTGACGTAACAGTAGAGAGAGATAGTGACTTTGAGATAGGTTATCATTCAATAACATTTGAGGGACTTTGCTACTCTTGTAAAGACACATAAAAAATTATGTGAGTATATTGATGTTTAATTGATTTTTATAGAATATTAGTAATCATTCCGATTACTAATAAATAGAAGGTCGGCGGACTAAAAACGCGGAGGGTTATATTATGGTTATTCAAACTAGGCTTACTATGGAGTATGCGCATCGGTTTCTGAATCACACAGGTGAGGCACAGTATCTGCATGGACATCACGGCGAATTGAACATTGAGGTTGAGGGTGTCGTTGATGAACGTGGTTTTGTAAAACCTGTTAAGGATTTACAGGCAGTTGTTTGGGACGTTATGCAAAACTTTGACCATGCGCTCTTGTTGCAAGACTGCGACCCATTGCTACAGCCGATTCTTGATGTTTATGAGAAACAGGGCATCAAGGGCGGGCATAAGGACAACACACAGCGTGGCACAGCATTCAAATGTGAACTTGGTTATGCAGTGCCAGAATGCCGTCTTGTTGTTACTAAAAAGATTTCAACCTGCGAAAACCTTGTGGAGTTGTTCCACATGCTATTAAAAGACAAGCTGAAGATAAAGAGCCTGCGTTTTCAGTCTAATACTAGAAACTTGATTGCTGCTAAGGCAGAATATTAAGAGGATGGGGGAGAATATGTGTTTTCTCCCCCACCAACTTTCCTCTACAGCTATGCTTGCTAATAATTAGAAGATAAGGGATTTTACTTGACTTATCTCAAATAATGTTTAATATTATATGACTATGTTTGATAAGCTGGAGGAGGTAGCTAAGCACTACGATGAGGTAAGTATTCAGATGTCCGACCCTGCAGTTATTGCTGAAAGGGCGGTTTTTCAGAGGCTTGCTAAAGAACATTCTGATATGGAAGATGTCGTGGGCTTATACCGCGAATGGAAAAGACTGAAAGCTGCACATAGCGAAGCTGACCAAATATTAAGAAGTTCGTCTGACAAAGACATGCAGGAGCTTGCACATCAAGAGATGGCGGACACAGCTCAGAGAATGGCAGAGTTAGAACAAGCTATGCGACTTCAGTTGCTCCCTAAAGACCCCTATGATGATAAAAATATATATTTAGAAATACGTGCTGGCACTGGTGGCGATGAGGCGTCCCTCTTTGCGGCTGATTTACTGCGGATGTATTCTAGGTTTGCCGATTTGCAGAACTGGAAAGTTGAAACAGTAGATGCTAACGAAACTGGAGTAGGCGGATATAAAGAAGTAGTCCTATTGATTAAAGGGCGTGGTGCATATAGTCGCCTTAAATACGAAGGGGGCGGGCATAGGGTGCAAAGAATACCCGATACAGAAGCATCAGGCAGAATACATACCTCTGCTTGCACGGTGGCAGTGTTGCCAGAGGCTGATGATGTGGACGTTGCCATTGATAATAAAGATTTACGAGTAGATGTATATCGTTCAGGCGGTGCGGGTGGGCAGCACGTTAATACCACGGACTCCGCTGTGCGCATAACACACATTCCAACTGGCATAGTGGTGACCTGTCAAGACGAACGTAGTCAGATTAAAAATAAAGACAAGGCTATGAAGCTCCTTAAATCAAAACTGCTTGAGGATAAAATCAACAAACAGGCTAATGAGCGGGCAGAGACGCGCAAGTTGCAGGTCGGCTCTGGCGACAGAAGCGAGCGGATACGCACCTACAATTTTCCGCAAAATAGAATGACCGACCATAGAATCAATATGACTGTGTATAGCCTTGATAGGGTAATGGAAGGTGAGATAAACGAAATATTGCAAAATCTCAACACCTTTGACCAGGCGGAAAAGCTAAAGGCGGCTGGGGTATAACTACTAGCTATGGCATTTAGTATATCATCTAGTATATTTCTACAAAAATTGCGCGATATGGGCATTTCACGCGTTGATGCTGTGGAGCTTATCTCATATCTAACAGGTTCTGCCTACCAAGATGTGGCTCAAGACCCTAATATATGGCAGGTAGATGATGGCGATGTTGCTATTGTAATTGAGAAATTAAAACGAGAAGTGCCTATCCCATATATTACACACCGCAAAGAGTTTTATGGGTATGAGTTTGCAGTCAATGCTGACACGCTTATCCCACGTGCTGACACCGAAACACTTGTAAATGCAGTATTAAGCGATGTTAAAAGTACTGATAGTGCTCACGTTGTTGACCTATACACAGGCAGTGGCTGTATATTGCTCACATTACTAAAAGAACTTCCAGAGGCTGCGGGCATTGGCATAGATATATCGCCTAGAGCACTTACTCTGGCACAAAGCAATGCTGGCAAATTAAAATTAGACAGCAGGGCTAGTTTTATCCAATACGATATATTAGATGGTAAATTTAACCTGTCTAAAGTTCTTGCTAATGTTGCCCATTCAGCTAGTATTATAACGGCTAATCCGCCTTATGTTTCAAAGGAAGAATATGCTAAATGTGACAGAGCAGTTCATTATGAGCCAAAAATTGCATTGGTAGCAGACGATGAGGGGTTTGCCCATATAAAACATCTATTAGAACTTATCTCAAAACTGAAAAATAGCCCAACTTTTTATATTGAAATTGGCTACATGCAGGCAAACCGCGTAAGCGAACTTGCGGACTCGCTTGGGCTGACGATAGATATTATAAAAGATTTGGCTGGGAATGACAGGGTGTTAAAGGTGCTGTCATAAACGTTTGGGTTATGCTGTATAATTTTAATTTTTCCAAATTTTCTCTTGACAGCCTTATTTTGTAATTGTATAAAGGTGCTATTAAGGTGCGTGTTTCATATTATTGCAATAATATAGGCGATAATCCGATGACTAGGGGTATAACGGAGATATATATATGACTAGATTGCGTACGTGGAAGTATATAATTTCTAAAAGATTTGATATATACTGGATAGTATATATGACTAGATTGCGTATGATTACGAATAGCTTGTTTTTTAGAATGCTTCTTAAACCTTTATTGGCAGTGCTTTTTATCTTTTTTTGTTGTATCTTATGTCTTGCCTATGCATTAGTCAATACAGTTACATTAGCCGCTCCGCTTGAGCTCAAGTCTCTTGTCTATAAAACTAGTATAGAAGAAGTTCACCATTTTTATCTTCGCAAGTATTTTCGCAAGTATTTTTATGGTCACACTTATTATGAGGTGAAGCATTGGGCTCGTTATAATGGCGGTGCATATTCTGATAGTCAACTTAAATTAAATGATGTTCCTGAAATTGTTGATATCTATATTGAAAATGACAAATTTTTTGTCGTTTTGCCTGCCAACACAACAATAGTGGAGAAAAATATAAATATAGAACCAGAACGTATCCATTATTCAGCAGATAGAGTGCTTTACCAATATCCAATTGCTATAGAGTTTAAAAAAGAATGGAAACAAGGTAAATAATTTTGTCAAGATTTAATATAATTGCTATTATTGAAGTCATTTTTATTATTTTTTGTGTTACAGCCATAATTATGGGAATATATACAAGTTTTTATAGAGTTGTTTTGGCAATGCTTGGCGGTTGCATAGTAAATCTTGCATTCGTTTTTGATTTTTTGTTGAGCGATGAATCAACTTTTGTTATGTACGAGGGAAATAAGTTGTTTTTAACTTTTTTTCTTCTCGTGCCAGACACTGTATGTGTGTATATAATGTATAAAATGGTGAAATGGAATAGAATGCATATTACCTTTACATTAGTGCATTATATGGTTGCGATGCCAGCTTTGTTTTATTGGTGCGTTGTTGGTTTGTTGACTATGATGTATAGCGATTATTTGATAAAATGATAACGATAAATGGAGAACTATAAATGACCACTTGCACCATAAAGCTTTTGTTTTCTTTGTTTTTCCTGCTAATATTATTAGTGAGTTATTTGTTTATGCGTATATTAACGACAAATTATGCTCGTATGTAGTAATGGGGGACTAATTATGAGAAATTATATAAGATTTCTATTCATAATGCTATTTGCAATAGTTAGTTCCTGTGCTATGGGTGGCGATAGGCTATCTTTTAGCTACGAAGGTCAGCATGAGGGCATAGAAGTATTGCAGGACTTCTATGTGAAACCGCCACATGGAACTTCGTGGTTATTGTTTTACGTATATTACTATGAAGACCGTGCTGGATGTGAGCTTTATGATAATAGAATACTAACGGTTGAAATTGATAGCAGTTACAAGATAAATACAGACAGTGCTTATCTGCAACTTCAAAATGGTGTTAAGATGCCAGCAAAACTGCTTTCTGTAAAAGAAATAGATAAAAAACGAGTAGTTAGGTATTATTTTCCAGTCACATGCAATCACCTGCGCAACGCTAAATTTGTGATGTCCGACATATCTAGTGACGGTATCAAACTATCCCCAGTAGTTGTGAAAATGGAGTTTAAGAAATGATTAAAAAAAACTTTGTTCTTCTTATAAGCATTTTCATATTAAGTGCCTGTGGGTATAACGTTGGAGTCATAAAACCATATTCATATAAAAAGGAACGTTCAGGAGATTGGTTTGTTGATATTGGTAAATATTACGCCGAATCTAGGCATGTTGTTGATATCTACGAGAATACTTTACAGGTAAAGATGATGTTTTATGGTATAAGTGAAGAATCTGTTGCAGCTGGCAATGCGTGGATTGTAGTATTATTTAGAGCTGGAAGTTCTCAAAAACCAGAACATATTTATTCTTTTGATACTTCGTCCGCCAGCACGAATGTGGGAGAGTTATCGTTTAGTAGAGCATATCCTTATGTTGGTGAACCTAAAAATGGAATGCTAAGCCTTCATGGAACAACAAATAATCCACCTGATAATAAGGAACTCTTTGTAGAGTATAAAGTTTCACTTGCTGATTGGTATAAGGAATACCTAAAAGATGCAAATAGGTGCAGTGCGGAGCAGACACAAAAGCCCACATTTACGCTTAATGGAGTTTATAAGGGTGGCATTCCCATAAAAGCTTTGACTATTCCCATAAATACGTGTGATTTGTCTAAAACTAACAATGTTGGTTTTGAGGGAATATTTGTGCCAATTTATGGGGTTATGTATCTTATGATACCTCTTGTTGCTCTAGCAGGTATATTCTACTGAGGTTAAAAATGATAACTTGTGTACGAAAACTTTTGTTTTCCTTGTTTTTCTTGCTAATATTATTAGTGAGTTATCATTTTATCGTCCCATATTGTCCCGTAAGCACCCTTTAGGGTTTGTCTCGTTATTGGTGTCTGTATATAATCATTATGTGCTTGG